>NZ_CDRVFO010000009.1:0-248108 GCF_977070485.1 Lelliottia jeotgali | reverse complement strand
GCGGAGGCAGAAGCTGCGGCTCGGGCCAAGGCAGAGGCAGAAGCTGCGGCTCGGGCCAAGGCAGAGGCAGAAGCTGCGGCTCGGGCCAAGGCGGAGGCAGAAGCTGCGGCTCGGGCCAAGGCAGAGGCAGAAGCTGCGGCTCGAGCCAAGGCAGAGGCAGAAGCTGCAGCCCGAGCTCAGGCAGAGGCCCAAGCCGAAGCTGAAGCTGAAGCATATGCCAAAGCCCAAGAGGCGGCTGAGAGGGCGTTGACAGAGCAGGCCACGCGTCAAGCCAACACTTATAAAGCCCCGCTGTTTGAGCTATCGGCAAACGCAGCCATCGTTATGACTACGGGAGCGGCTCCAGCGTTAGAGGCTGGCGTAGCACTGGGCACGGCCATTCGTTCCGCCGTCGCATCGCTGAGTGCCGCTTCGATCGAAGCTGTGGCTGGGCCTTTCCTGGTAGGTACCTTCGCACTGCTCTACGCCCCCAAATTGGGGAATGGTGATTTACCGGACAACTACGTTCTGAGCGCGCCGCTGACCGATCTCACGGTCGAGCTCAATGTTGCTGCCCAGGCTGCGGCCATCGAGCGAGGTGCGGTCGATGTGCCCATGCGGATGGGCGACAAGCGCGAGCAGGTCGGGCCGACTGAGCTGTTCGCCGCCCGCACCGATGGTGCCCTTATCACTTCTGCAGTACCGGTCTTGGCGGCGCAGTACGACGCGCAAAACGGTCAGTACATCGTCACCACTGATGACGTGCCACCCAGAACACTGCTTTGGACGCCCGCAGTCGAGCCGACTGACAGTTCCACAGCCTTGCCGGCCACACCGCCCCCCATAACGGCGCTGGTTGGGCCGACGCTGGAGCCGCTCGAAGGCCGGCTCGACATCTATCCTGACCTGCCAGATATTGGGTTCGATGACTATGTCATCATCTTCCCGGCCGACTCCGGGTTGCCGCCTCTTTATGTGATGTTCAAAAGCCCCCGGAACATGCCAGGGGTGGTGACAGGTAAAGGGCAGCTGATACAGGGTCAATTTCTGTATGAAGGGAATCGAGAGGGGGCTCCGATTCCTGCTCAGATCGCCAGTGAGCTGCGAGGGAAAAAATTCAGCAGCTTCGGTGAATTTCGCAGGCGGCTATGGCAGCTGATTGGTCGTAGTCCATTATTTGAGAATCAGTTCGGGCTCGGCGATCTGCTGATCATGCGCAGAGGCTTGGCTCCGCTGGCCGATCCAGATGAGCGGATAGGCGCAAAAATTAAATACGAAATCCACCATGTAAAGAGGATTGCTGATGGTGGTGGCGTATACGATGTCGACAATCTGAGGATTGTGTCGCCAAAATCGCATGTTGAAATTCATAAAAAGAGGTAGCGACTGTGACTAGAGTAATATCTGATTACACGGAAAAAGAATTCTTTGATTTGGTCTATGCGATTTATCATGGTGATCCCAGATTTTACCCAACCGACCGAGCCCACACCAAAGGAATTTTGGAGTTCGAAAGATTGGCAGAACACCCTGCACGATCTAATCTGATTTTTCGGCCTGGAAAGGTAGGTATTAAGGACTCTCCCGGTGATGTGGTCAAAGAAGTAAAAAGATGGCGCGCTGAGCAAGGTTTGCCTGGTTTCAAAGAGTCGTAAATGCTGTAAGGAATTCCCGGTCGCTGCCGGTCGGGAATTCCCAGTCACACAATCTTCACTTCTGAGCTGACGCTAGTTGCCTTCTTTGATCAGCCTGCGGCAAAAAAACGGTAACGCCAGGTAAAGCTTGGCGGTTTCAAAGGCTGAGTGCAACACCGGGCTTCATTGAATAGAGGATGGGCTCTCATGATGCCGAGCCATCATCTGCGTCATCATCTCGATTGGGCATTGATAATCAAAACGCTGGCGCGGCCGAATATTCAGTTCATACGCAATGGCATCCAACTGCTCCTGGCTATGCCCAGACAAGTCGGTGCCCTTGGGCAGGTACTGCCTAATCAGGCCGTTGATGTTTTCGTTGCTGCCGCGCTGCCAGGGGCTATGCGGGTCGCAGAAGTAAACAGCCACTCCGGTACGCTGGGTGATCTCAGCGTGACGCACCATTTCCCGGCCCTGGTCATAGGTCAACGTTTTACGCGCTGCCAGAGGCATGCGGTTCAAGGCGGCACTGAAACCTTCGACCGCCGAAGTCGCTGTGGCGTCATGCATCTTGATCAGCATCAGGTAGCCCGTGCTGCGCTCTACCAACGTACCGACCGCAGAAGCATTGGCTTTGCCCTTGATCAAATCGCCCTCCCAGTGGCCGGGCGTCAGACGATCTTCTGCCTCAGGCGGACGAACATGGATGCTGACGAGATCAGGGATTTGGCCACGGCGGTCTACCCCGCCAGTGCGGGGGCGACGACTGGTTTTACCTTGCCGCAAGCAAATGATCAGCTCCTTGCGAAGCTCACCCACCGGCAATGCATAGATGGCGTTGTAGATCGTTTCGCGGCAGACGTAAGCGTCTTCAAGCTTTGGGAATTCCATGCGTCGGAGTTTGCCGGCAATTTGCTGAGGAGAAAAGCGCTGTCGCAGCAGGTAGGCCACCAGATCGAACAGTTCGCCACCTGGTTCAAGCTTGCGCGCAGGACGGCACGCTTTGCGGCGCAGGCGCATCTGTTGCTGAGCCTGGCTGGCAGAATAGGGCGAGGGACTGGCGGTGTTACGGCGAAGCTCACGACTAATGGTCGAGGGGTGCGATCAAGCATCTGGACGATCGCTCTTTGGCTCAGGCCCTGAAGCTGGCCGAACTGGATCGTGATGCGTTCTTCAATACTGAGTTCTTGGTAAGACATAGGGGCACCGTACCGGATTGGTCAGGTGTTGCACTCAGTTTTTGCCGTCGCCCCTTTGAAAGATGGTGGCGCGGTTTACGATATCGACAATCTTAGAATCACAACCCCAAAAAATCACGTGCGGATACACAGGAATAAAGGTGCCGATCAATGATTCTCAAGAATAAAATAGAAGAGTATACAGAGGCTGAGTTCACTGAGTTTCTGAATGAGTTTTTCGAAAACCCTAGCCAACTCAAAGGCGACGTACTGGGGGCGCATATCAATCGACTGACTGATCACTTTGAAAATATTATCGAGCACCCAGACAAAAGTGGTCTGATTTTCTATCCTGCAGAGGGAGTGGAAGACAGTCCCGCCGGAGTGATTTCAGTTTTGAAAGCGTGGTTCGCTGCTAATGGAAAACCCGGTTTCCGCGAAGGCTGAGTCAATGTTGATCTGTTTCGATGATTAGATTTAAAGCCCCTTCTCGGAGTAATCCGAGAAGGGGTGATGGTTGCATCATTAAATTTTCGCTTTGGGAATTCCATACTTACGCAACCGCTGGGCTATCGCGGTATGCGAAGTCTGCAAGCGCCCCGCCAGTTGCCGGGTCGATGGGTAGCTGGCATATAACCGTTGCAGCAGTTCACGTTCGAAATCCCCCACCGCCTGTTCCAGGCTCGCGACCTCGCCATCCTGGCCACGCGCCACCGATGTCCCGGCGATGTCCAGGTCACCGATATCCACCAGGTTGCCTTCGCAGATGGCTGCTGCGCGGAAGATCACGTTCTGCAGCTGGCGCACGTTGCCCGGCCAGGGGTTGGCCAGCAGAGCCGAGTGGGTGGCGGGCGTCAGTCGGCAAGGAGGTCGCTGGATCTGCGTGCAGGCCTGCTGCATGAAGTAGTGCGCCAGCATCAGAATGTCCTGGCCACGGTCGCGCAAGGGCGGCACCTGCAGGTTGAGCACGTTGAGGCGGTAGAACAGGTCTTCCCGGAAGGTGCCTTCGGCGACCATGCGTTCCAGGTCGCGGTGGGTGGCGCTGATGATGCGCACATCCACCTTCACCTCGCGGTCGCCGCCCACCCGGCGGAAGCTGCCGTCACTGAGAAAACGCAACAGCTTGGCTTGCAAGTACGGCGACATTTCGCCGATCTCGTCGAGAAATACCGTGCCCTGGTTGGCCAGCTCCATCAGCCCGGGTTTGCCACCGCGCTGGGCGCCGGTGAAAGCGCCTGGGGCGTAGCCGAACAGTTCGCTCTCGGCCAGGCTCTCGGGCAGCGCGGCGCAGTTGAGGGCCAGGAAAGGCGCCGCTTGCCGGCTGCTGATGGCATGGCAGGCACGGGCCACCAGTTCCTTGCCGGTGCCGGTCTCGCCATGTACCAGCAGGGGCGCATCCAGGGCCGCTACGCGCAGGGCGCGGGCCTTGAGGGTGCGGATCGCAGGGGACTCGCCGAGCAGCGCATCGAAGCCTTCGGCGTGGTCGTGGTGCAGGGCCGACAGGCGCTCGCCCATGCGGTTGGGCGGGTACAGGGTCAACAGGCCGCCGGCGTTGGTGATGGGCGTGGCATCGAGCAGCAGGCTCTGGCCGTTGAGCTGCATCTCGCGCATCGGCAGGTGGAAGTTGTTGTCCAGCAGCGCCTGCAGCAGGCCGGGGTCGCCGAACAGTTCGCCAACAGACCGCCCCGCTGACTCACGCCCGCACAGGGCGATCAGCGCGGGGTTGGCCAGCAGCACCAGGCCTGCGCTGTCGACGGCCAGCACCGGGTCGCTCATGGCGGCGAGCAGGGCATCGAGCTGCAGGTGGCGGCGCTGGCCAGGGAGGATATCGACCACGTCTACCGACTGTACCCCATGTACTTCGAACAGCGCGTCGTGCAGTTCTTCGAGTACGGCGGGGCTGAGGGTCGGAGCGTCGATGTAGACGTTCGGCGGCACCATCTCTACGGCGTCCAGGTTGAGGTTGCGGGCACCGAGCAGGGCGAGGACTTCCTGGGTGATGCCGACGCGGTCGATGAAGCTGACATGGATGCGCATGGGGAGGCGGGGGGTTATGGCCGGGGAGGGCAGTAGTATGCCTTGGGAGCAGTGGTAAACCCAATTGCCGGCAAGCCTGCCCACAGGTACTCCGCAGAACCCGAGACAGCGGGGTACCTGTGGGAGCCGGCTTGCCGGCGATTGGGTTTACTCTAAATGTTCAGGCTTGATCGAATCGCCGGACTTCACATCCAGTTTGGCGCGGATGTCCTCGAACATCTGGTCGTAAATCTTGTGCGGTGAACCGAGCGTTTCGAATTTCTTGTGCGGTGGCAGGTGTGACTGGGCCTTGCGGCTTAGCACCATCAAAAAGCTCGGCAACACCTGATCTTTGGGCAGGTAAAACTTTTCATCTACCGGCTTGCCTTCGATGCTGCCATGCAAGCGGAACTGGATACCCCGACCTTCCCTGGGATCCTGAGTCGCTTCGTACTCGATGTTGAGGTCGTAGCTGTGGTCATTGGCGTTCAGCGCAGTGCGCTCGATATGCACGTGACCAGGTTGGTACTGGGCCATGGCGGAATCCTCCGGAGGGTCGAAAATGGCGGGCGGCCTGCGCCCGCCTACTGCATTCAACGGTAGCTGATGCCTGGCTTGGCCGTTGAAACACGGGTGCCGGCGGTGCCTTTGACGATGTCCTCGATATTCTCCAGCGAGCTGATCACGGCGACCTTGCCGGTGGCGCGGGCGAAATCGCTTGCGGCCTGCACCTTCGGCCCCATGGAGCCGGCGGCGAAGCCCAGGCGTTCGAGTTCGTCGGGGTGGGCCTGGGCAATGGCTTTTTGCGTGGGTTTGCCCCAGTCAATGTAAGCCGCATCGACGTCAGTGGCGATTATCAGAAGGTCGGCTTCCAGTTGTTCGGCCAGCAGTGCCGAGCACAAGTCCTTGTCGATGACCGCTTCGATGCCTTTGAGCTTGCGGTTTTCATCGTACATGGTGGGGATACCGCCACCGCCTGCGCAGATCACGATGCTGTTTTTTTCCAGCAGCCACTTGATCGGGCGGATCTCGAAGATGCGCTTGGGTTTGGGGCTGGCCACCACGCGGCGGTATTTGTCGCCGTCGGCCTTGACCACCCAGCCTTTCTCCTTGGCCAGGCGTTCGGCTTCTTCCTTGCTGTAGACCGGGCCGATGAACTTGGTCGGGTCCTTGAAGGCCGGATCGTCGGCATCGACTTCGACCTGGGTCAGCAGGGTGGCGAACGGCACTTCGAACGCCAGCAGGTTACCCAGCTCCTGTTCGATCATGTAACCGATCATGCCTTCGGTTTCGGCACCGAGCACGTCCAGCGGGTAGGCTTCGTCGGGTTTGTACGACAGCGCCTGCAATGACAGCAAGCCAACCTGGGGGCCGTTACCGTGGGCGATGACCAGCTCGTTGCCGGGGTGAATCTTGGCGATCTGCTCGGTGGCGGTGCGGATATTGGCGCGCTGGTTGTCAGCGGTCATGGGCTCGCCGCGGCGCAGCAGGGCGTTGCCGCCCAATGCAACAACGATTCGCATGGGAATGTCCTTTGCGAAGATGGGGGGAGCGCCTCGTTTCTGTGTGGGAGCCGGCTTGCCGGCGATCACCGGCGCAGCCGGTGCCATGCACCGTGTTGCCTGCATCGCCGGCAAGCCGGCTCCCACACTACCGAGGTGCTTATCAGAGATCAGCCAGGGTCGACACCAGGATCGCCTTGATCGTGTGCATGCGGTTTTCCGCCTGTTCGAAGGCGATGCAGGCGGGCGACTCGAACACGTCGTCGGTCACTTCGATGCCATTGGCCAGGTCCGGATACTGTTCGGCGATCTGCTTGCCGACCTTGGTCTCGGAGTTATGGAAAGCCGGCAGGCAGTGCATGAATTTGGTCCGCGGATTGCCGGTGGACTTCATCAGCTCCGTGTTCACCTGATAGGGTTTGAGCTGCTTGATGCGCTCGCCCCAGGCTTCGATCGGCTCACCCATCGACACCCAGACGTCGGTGTGCACGAAGTCCACACCTTTGACCGCAGCTTTCGGGTCTTCGGTAAGGGTGATGCGTGCACCGCTTTCCTCAGCGTACTGCTTGCAGCGCTCGACCAGGTCGTCATGCGGCCACAGCGCCTTGGGCGCAGCGATACGCACGTCCATACCGAGCTTGGCGCCGATCAGCAGCAGCGAGTTGCCCATGTTGTTGCGGGCGTCGCCCAGGTAGGCATAGCTGATGTCGTGCAGCGGCTTGTCGCTGTGCTCACGCATGGTCAGTACGTCGGCGATCATCTGGGTCGGGTGGTACTCGTCGGTCAGGCCGTTGAACACCGGCACCCCGGCGAACTTGGCCAGCTCTTCGACGATTTCCTGCTTGAAGCCGCGATACTCGATGGCATCGTACATGCGCCCGAGTACGCGGGCGGTGTCCTTCATGCTTTCCTTGTGGCCAATTTGCGAAGAGTTGGGATCGATGTAGGTAACGTTTGCCCCTTGGTCATAAGCGGCCACTTCGAAGGCGCAGCGGGTGCGCGTTGAGGTTTTCTCGAAGATCAGGGCGATGTTGTTGCCTTTCAGGTGCTGCTGCTCGGTACCTGTGTACTTGGCACGCTTGAGGTCGCGGGACAGGTCCAGCAGGTACTTCAGCTCGCGGGTGCTGTGGTGTTCGAGGCTGAGCAGGTTGCGGTTATGGATGTTGAACGCCATGGTGATTCTCCTTGAGTTCGGTAATCGGCCCGGCCACCGCCTTGTGGGGGCAGCCGGGAAAATGGTCGTTAGTAATCGATGGGGTCACGCACGATCGGGCAGGTCATGCAGTGGCCGCCGCCACGGCCCCGGCCCAGCTCGCCGGCGCTGATGGTGATGACCTCGATGCCGGCCTTGCGCAGCAGGGTGTTGGTGTAGGTGTTGCGGTCGTAGCCGATGACCACGCCAGGTTCCACCGCCACCACGTTGTTGCCGTCATCCCACTGTTCGCGCTCGGCGGCGAAGCTGTTGCCGCCGGTCTCGACCACGCGCAGCTTGACGCCCAGTTGCTCGCCCACCACTTCGATGAACGACTTGTTCTCGCGGCGCACGTCCATGCCGTAGGGCTTGCTTTCGTCCGGGCGGATGATGAACGGCACGATTTCTTTCACCACTTCGGGGAAGACTGTGACCAGGTCGCGGTCGCAGAAGCTGAATACCGTGTCCAGGTGCATCGCCGCGCGGGACTTCGGCAGGCCGGCGACGATGACCTTTTCCACTGCGCCCTTGGCGAACAGGTTCTGCGCCAGTTGCCCGATGGCCTGGCGTGAAGTGCGCTCGCCCATGCCGATGAGCACGATGCCTTTGCCGATCGGCATCACGTCACCGCCTTCAAGGGTGGCGTTGCCGTGGTCTTTGTCCGGGTCGCCGTACCAGACCTGGAAGTCGGCACCGGTGAATTGCGGGTGGAATTTGTAGATGGCAGTGGTCAGCAGCGTTTCCTGGCGTCGCGCCGGCCAGTACATCGGGTTCAGCGTGACGCCGCCATAGATCCAGCAGGTGGTGTCGCGGGTGAACTGGGTGTTCGGCAGCGGGGGCAGAATGAAGCTGGAGTGGCCCAGGTAATCGTTGTACATCTTGACCACGTCGGCGCCTTCGCTCTGCGGCAGGTCCTGGCCGGCCACACCGCCGATCAGGAACTCGGCCAGGTGGCGCGGCTCGAGGCCTTCGAGCCAGCTGCGCACCTCGTTGGTCAGGCCGACACCTACGGTGTCAGGGGTGATCTTGCGGTCAAGAATCCACTTCAGCGCGTCTTTGTTCTGCACGATGTCGGTCAGCAGGTTGTGCATCTCAAGCACATCCACGCCGCGCTCGCGCATCTTGGTGACGAAGTCGAAATGGTCGCGTTTGGCCTGATCGACCCAGATCACATCATCGAACAGCAGTTCGTCGCAGTTGCTCGGGGTCAGGCGCTTGTGCGCAAGCCCAGGAGCGCAAACCATTACCTTGCGCAGCTTGCCGGCTTCGGAGTGCACACCGTACTTCTGTTTTTCAGCGGACATGGTTCTTTCCTCCAATTGAGCGAAGACGTGGGTCACAGGGTCAGGAAGCCGTCATACAGGCCATAGGCCGCCACCAGGGCGCCGATGACCACAGCCGCAAAGATCAGTTTTTCCACGTTGGTGAAGATCGGTTGGCCAATTTCACGCTTGGCCTTGGCAAACAGGATCACCCCGGGGGCATATAGCAGGGCGGAGAGCAGCAGATACTTCATGCCGCCGGCATACAGCAGCCAGATGGCATAGATCAGTGCAATGGCGCCGATGAGCAGGTCTTTGCTGCGTTCTCTGGCAGCCTGCTCGTAGGTTTCACCGCGCATGGCCAGCAAGAAGCCATAGGCTGCCGACCACAGGTAGGGCACCAGGATCATTGAGGTGGCGAGGTAGATCAGTGACAGGTAGGTGCTGGCGGAGAACAATGTGATCACCAGGAAGATCTGCACCATGGCGTTGGTCAGCCACAGGGCGTTGGCCGGCACCTGGTTGGCATTTTCGCGGCGCAGGAACTCCGGCATGGTGTGATCCTTCGCAGCGGCGAACATGATCTCGGCGCACAGCAGCACCCATGAGAGCAGGGCGCCTAGCAGCGAGATGATCAGGCCGACGCTGATCAGCACCGCGCCCCAATGGCCAACCACATGCTCCAGCACGGCAGCCATCGACGGGTTCTGCAGTTTGGCCAGTTCCGGTTGAGTCATCACACCCAGCGACAACACGTTGACCAGCACCAGGAACAGCAACACGGTGATGAAGCCAATGACCGTGGCCTTGCCCACGTCGGCGCGTTTTTCCGCCCGTGAGGAGAAGATGCTCGCACCCTCGATGCCGATGAACACCCAGACGGTGACCAGCATCATGTTGCGCACCTGGTTCATCACGCTGCCCAGTTCCGGCGTGCCGGTGGCCCAGATGTCGGCAGTGAAGATGTCGAGCCTGAAGGCGAATACGCAGATCAGCGCAAACAGTACCAGCGGCACAACCTTGGCCACGGTGGTGACCAGGTTGATGAACGCCGCTTCCTTGATGCCGCGCAGAACCAGGAAGTGCACCGCCCACAGCAGCACCGAGGCGCCGATGATGGCGGCCGGGGTGTTGCCTTCACCGAAGATGGGGAAGAAGTAGCCGAGGGTACTGAACAGCAGCACGAAGTAACCGACGTTGCCCAGCCAGGCGCTGATCCAGTAGCCCCAGGCCGAGGAGAAGCCCATGTAGTCGCCGAAGCCGGCCTTGGCGTAGGCGTATACCCCGCCGTCCAGGTCAGGCTTGCGGTTGGCCAGGGTCTGGAACACGAAGGCCAGGGTCAGCATGCCCACTGCGGTGATTGCCCAGCCGATCAGCACGGCGCCAACCCCTGCGCTGGCGGCCATGTTTTGCGGCAGCGAGAAGATACCGCCGCCAATCATCGAACCGACGACGAGTGCAACGAGTGCGCCGAGTTTTAGTTTTCCGGAAGAATCAGCCATTTAACAACTCCGTACCAGGAGAACGTTGACGACAGAATAAATCCGTCGCCGGGGCCATGATCTGACATGGATCAGTTCATGGCGTTGTGAAGTAGGAAATTTCCTTCACTTGACTCCTGGAGAGTGCCGACAGCCCTGTTGCAGGCCCTGTACCCTGGCACCTCCATGTACAACCAGAACAAACGCCCTGTTCAGCCTGCGAACTCTGAAGCTAGTCGTTTTTGCCGTTTTCGCAAACTTTTCTCAATAAATTCCACGGATCATCGAGGTGGTTAAAGTTGCACGTCGGACAAGCGTTTATCTCGGTCGGCCGGTATAGACAAAAGAGTTATGAGTGCTATAGCTTTAATGGCTTTGTCTATTATAAGTGGCCCTATTTATATGCAGATAAAGCTGTTTCAGCGTTGTGACAACACGCACAAAAGACGAGGAATCGCATGAGCGAACCAGGACAGAAACTGCGCCTAGGCGCGTTGATCGCACTGGTGGTCGGTTCGATGATTGGCGGCGGCATCTTCTCGTTGCCGCAGAACATGGCGGCGCGCGCGGATGTCGGTGCCGTGCTGATCGGCTGGGGTATCACCGCAGTGGGCATGCTGGCGCTGGCTTTCGTGTTCCAGACCTTGGCCAACCGCAAGCCTGAACTGGATTCAGGGGTGTATGCCTATGCCAAGGCAGGTTTTGGCGATTACATGGGCTTCTCCTCGGCGTGGGGGTACTGGATCAGCGCCTGGCTGGGCAACGTGGGGTACTTCGTGCTGCTGTTCAGTACCCTGGGTTTCTATTTTCCGGTGTTCGGCGAGGGCAATACGCCCATTGCCATCGGCTGTGCCTCATTGCTGCTGTGGTCGGTGCACTTTCTGGTGCTGCGTGGCATCAAGGAAGCGGCGTTCATCAACCAGGTGACCACCGTGGCCAAGGTTGTGCCGCTGCTGATATTCATCGTCATCGCCGCCTTCGCCTTCCGCGCCGACATCTTTACCCGGGATATCTGGGGCGTGAGCAACCCGCAGTTCGGTAACGTGCTGGACCAGGTGCGCAACATGATGCTAGTCACCGTATTCGTGTTCATCGGTATCGAAGGCGCCAGTGTCTATTCAGGACGGGCTCTGCGCCGTACCGATGTGGGCAAGGCCACGGTGATCGGCTTTCTCGGGGTATTGGCGCTGCTGGTGCTGGTCAACGTGCTGTCGCTGGGCGTGATGACCCAGCCGGAACTGGCCGGATTGCAGAACCCCTCACTGGCATCGGTGCTTGAGCACATCGTCGGGCCCTGGGGCGCGTTGCTGATCAGCATCGGCCTGGCGGTTTCGCTACTCGGCGCTTTGCTCTCGTGGGCACTGCTGTGCGCCGAAATTCTCTTCGCCACGGCACGGGACAAGACCATGCCGCGCTTTTTGGCCAAGGAAAATGCCAACCATGTGCCGGCCAATGCCCTGTGGCTGACCAACTGCATGATCCAGGGGTTCTTGCTGATCACCCTGGTTTCGGCGGGTACCTACACCAGCCTGATCTACCTGGCGTCGTCGATGATCCTGGTGCCGTACCTGTGGTCAGCCGCCTACGCGGTGCTTATGGCGCTGCGCGGGGAGAGTTATGCCGGGCAAGAGGCGCTGCGCCGCAAGGACCTGTTGGTGGCGTTGGTGGCGCTGGTGTATGCGCTGTGGCTGCTGTATGCCGGTGGGCTCAAGTACCTGCTGCTGTCGGCATTGCTGTATGCGCCAGGGGTGATCCTGTTCGCCCGGGCCAAGCATGAGCAAGGCCAGGTGCTGTTCACCACGTGGGAGAAGTTGATCTTTGCGGCGGTGCTGATTGGCGCGGCTCTGGCAGCTTATGCGCTGTATTCAGGGCTACTGAGCCTGTGACGCGGGCGGGCATGCCTGCTCTGGCCGTGACCAGATCCACAGGTTGCCCAGGGTCATGCCGGCGATGGCCAGAAATACCGGCCAGTGATGGTCAAGGAAGGCCAGCATCAGGCCTGCGCACACCAGCATGCTGAGGGTTGCGCTGACCTTTGCCCGGCGCTGGATCACCTTGCCATTGCGCCAGTTGAACAGGATAGGCCCGAACAGCCGGTGGTTCTCCAGCCATGCCGACAGGCGCGGCGAGCTGCGTGTCGCTGCCCAAGCGGCCAGAAGGATGAACTCGGTGGTCGGCAGGCCAGGAATGACTATGGCGACCAGGCCGATACCCAAGCTTACGTAAGCCAGGATGCCATACAGCAGGCGCGACAGTTTCGAGCGGGCAGGTCGGGTCATGGTCTCACTGCGAAAAACGGTCCGGCCACCGGAAGGGCGGCCGGGTTAAGCGTATCAGGCCAGCGCGCTGTCGGCGGCGTAGGCATGTTTGAGCAGTTCGGTGAAGCGCTCGAACGCGGCAACTGCGCCGCGTTCGGCAGCAGCGTCTTCTTCGGCGGACAGCGCCAGGCCATCGAGGATTCGGGTGAACTGCTTCCAACCCTCGGCGCGGCCACCGGCTGGTTCGCCCAGGTGGCGGGCGCCAAAGCTGTCGGACAGTTCCAGGGCCACGGCCCGCTTGATCAGAAACGCGGCGCCCAGTTTGGAGCCTTCGGAGACGAAGATCCAGCCCAACGCCTCTGCCAGGCTTGGGTCGTGCAAGGCGCCGGATACTGCAGCTGGAACTTCGGTATTGAGGTCGGCGAGGTCCAGGCGGGCTTGATCGGCGCGGCAGCGCTGGGCCAGGTCAGGCACGATGGCGATCAATTTCGGGTCGTTGTACAGGGCCTGAAGTTCGGACTGGAACAGGTACTGGGCGACGACGAAACGGGCGAAACTCTCGCGACTGTCGAACGGTGCGTGGGATTTGACCAGGGCGTCGAGCTCGGTGTGCGGGGCGTGGGTGACCTGGTTGAGGCGTTGCGAGCGCAGGGCTGGGCGGTCGGTCATGGGGTGTCCTTGGGGATTGGGGGCGTCTAGTGACAAGACGAAACAGTGGGGTGGGGAGAGTAAAAAAAACGGGCCTTTGTGTTGTCGGTTCCTGCCCTGTCGCCGGCTTGCCGGCGATAGGGCCAGTACCGATCAGCTCAGTCAGATATCCCAAACCACATTGATGGCGAAGTTGCGCCCTGGCATGGTCAGGCGGTCGAGGTTGGCAGGCTGGGTCACACCCGCTTCACCCTGGCCGTCGTAGCCGCGCACGTCATCCCATTGCCAGTACTTCTTGTCGGTGAGGTTGTATAGCCCGGCATTGACCGTGACATCGTCGGTCACCTTGTAGAAGCCGCTCAGGTCCAGCACACCGTAGCCGGGCGTGCGGAACTGCGAGCTTGCGCCGTCGGGGGCAAAGAAGGTGGTGTCGTCGACGCGGGTCTTGCGCTTGACCAGGGTCCAGCTCAACAGGCCACCGTAGTTTGGCTGCTCATAACCCAGGCCGAACACGCCGGTCAGTGGGTTGACGCTGTTCAGCGGCTGGCCGTTGTCGTCGTTGCGGCCGTTGGCGTAAGCGATCGAACCCTGGGTGTACAGGCCTTCTGGCGCACCGAAGTGGTCGAGGTTGAGGCGGCCCTTGACCTCGGCGCCCTTGATGGTGGCGTGCTTGATGTTGTTGGCCTGGAAAGTGGTTTCCAGGTTGGCCGACTGCACGGCGTCTTCGTCGATGAAGTCGCGGTACTTGTTGTAGAAGACCGCAGCGCTGAAGTTACCGGCATCGAAGTTGCCACGCAGGCCGGTCTCGTAGCTCTTGCTCTTCTCCGGCTCAAGCCCGGGGTTGCCCTGCACGCTGTAGCCCAGTGTCGGGTTCTCGAAGCGGCCGTACATCGACTTGGCTGTCGGCGTGCGGAAGCCTTCGGCGTACTGGCCGTACCAGGTGTAGTTGTCGTTGAAGGCGTAGGTCAGGCCGAACTTGGGCGACACGCGGTGCCACTTCTTGTCCGAGTCGTCGAGGGCGCCTGGCGCTGCGCCCGAGCCCTGAATGCCACGCAGGAACGCGTCGGTGAACTTGGGCTCCATGCGCGTGTAGTCGTAGCGGGCACCTGGCAGGAAGGTCCAGTTGTTCCAGCGGATTTCATCCTGCACGAACAGGCTGTAGGTGTTGATGGTCGGGTCCGGGAAATCGCTGACCAGGGCCTGGCCGTCGCGCGAGCTGTCCTGGCCGATGGCGGTGCAGCTACCGCCAATGGCCACACAGGTGCCGGAGCCGCTGCGTGAGCCGGTCACTTCTTCATGCTTTATGGTGGTGCCGTAGGTCAGCAGGTGATCGGTCTGGCCGATGCTGAAGGCTTTGTCCAGCTGGGCATCGAACACCCATTGGCGGTCCTTGTAGGTGGTCTGGCGGTCGCGGAGCACTTGCCGCCCCGACGCGACATACAGCTCATCGGTGCGCTGGTCGGTCTTGGCGATCTGGTAGTTCAGGCTCCATTTCACGTGGTCGGCGACCAGGCTGTCGAGGCCGAACTCGTGGTTTATGCCGAAGCGCTCGCGGGTGACGGTGTCGTTGCCCTGGCGCATGCGGTAGGAGTTCATGGCACCAAAGCCTGGAATGAACGGACCGCCCACGGCGCTTAGGATGTTCTGGTCACGGTCATCCTTGTAGCGTTCATAGGTGAAGCCCAGGCGCGCGTCGTCGGCGTAGTTCCAGCCAAGCTTGGCCAGCACGTTGGTGGTGCGCACGTCTTCGGGGTTGGCTTCGGTACGCGACAGGCCGGTGCCGCTGTCTTCACCGTAGGATTCGGTTTCGTGGCCGTTGCGCTGGCTCACGTGCAGCAAGCCATCGAAATCGCCCTGGCGGCCGGCCACGGTGGCGGAGGTCAGCCAGCTGTCGTCGGCCGAGCTGTAGCCGGTCTTCAGCCGCGCGCCGACATCCTTGCCGGGCTTGATGATGTCGTCCGGGTCGAGGGTGAAGTAGCTCACCGCACCGCCGATGGCATTGCTGCCGTACAGCACCGAGGCCGGGCCGCGCAGGATTTCCACGCGCTTGACGATCTCGGGATCGACGTAGTTGCGCTGTGTCTGGGCGTAGGGGCCGTAGAAGAAGCTGTCGGGGATCGACACACCGTCGATCTGGGTGAGGATGCGTTCGCCGTCGATACCGCGGATGTTGTAACCGTTCAGGCCGCTGCGCTGGCCAACGCCGCCGACCGACACGCCAGGCTCGTAGCGCACCAGTTCCTTGATGCTGTTGACGTTCTGCCGGTCCAGCTGTTCGCGGGTCTGTACGCTCACGGTGCTGGGTACCTGGCTGACGTCCTGGGCGCTACGGGTGGCGCTGACGGTCAATTGCTGCAGGGCAATGGCATTGCCCGCCGTCTGGCGCTCCAGCACCACATTGCCATTGCTGATCTTGCGATAGCCCAGGCCGGTACCTTGCAGCAGTTGTTTCAGTGCCGCTTCCGGAGGCAGCGAGCCGTGGACACCTGGCGAAGCCACACCGTCGGCCAGTTCGGCGCTGAAACCCACCTGCCAGCCGGTCACCAGGCTGAAGGCGTTGATTGCCTCGACCAGGGGCTGCTGGGCGATGCTGAAGCGGTAGTCGCCCATGCGCGGGCTTGTCGCCTGCGCAGGTTCTGCGGCCAGCGCCGGCAAGCCGCAGGCGCCACTGGCGAGCAGGGCCAGGGTCAGCAGGGACAGCTGGCCGGTACGGCGGGGAAGAGGGGACGGGCTAGTTGGACCTGTGGACATCGAAAGCGCTCCCTGACGCGCGAACTGTTATAGATGATTACCGTTCCTGTTATTAAACAAGAATCAGTTGCATTGGCTATAACGAGACGGGCGGGGTGGGGCGATCGCGTAAAAATAATTTTCAGGTCAGTTGAGGATGACCACGGCGGGGTATTCGTGCAGTTGCGCAGAGGTGATATGGGCCAGCGCGCGCAAGGTCTCCAGCGGCTGATCGAGGCGGTAGTTGCCGGTTACCGCCATATCGTCCAGGTGGGCGTTGCGGTTGATGATCCAGCCCGGGTAATAGCGCCGCACTTCGGCCAGCACCTGGCTAAGCGGGCAGTTCTCGAACACCAGACGGCCGTCGACCCAGGCCAGGTCCTTGTGCATGTCCGGGCGCTGGCGCTGGCCGAAGCCTTGCGGGCCGACGCTGATGCTGTCACCCGCGCTCAGGCGGATACGCTGGTCGCTGGCGGCCTGCAGATCGACGTCGCCGCGCTGCACACGAACCTGCGCCTCGCCATCGAGGTAGCGCACGGCAAAATCGGTGTCGCGCACCTGCGCCCGCAGCGGGCCGGCCTGCACTTCCAAGGGCAGCTGTGCACCACCTGGTACCTGGAAAAACGCCTCGCCTTGCAGCAGGCGCGCCACCTGGCGGCCTTCACGCACGTCGCTGGCGAAAGCCGAGTTGGTGTTGAGCAGCACCTTGGCCCCGTCATCGAGCTGCAGGCGCTGGCGTTCGCCCACCACGGTCAGGTGGTCGGCCTGCAGGCGCATCGGCAAGTTGCCCACGGTGAACAGCCCGACCAGCAGTACTGCGGCGGTCGCCAGGGGTTTCCAGTGAGCCCGCAGACGCCCGCGTACAGAGCGGCGCCGCTCCTGATGCATTTGCGTGGCGGCCTGGCGCACCGGCGTGCCGTTCCACAGGGCTTCGGCTTCGACGTAGGCCACGGCGTTTTCCGGCGCGGCGCTCAGCCACTGCTCGAAGGCCTGCGTGTCCGCTTCGGTGGCGCATTGCAGGCGGACCAGCCAGTCCAGCGCCTCGTCCATCGCACGGGCGCGGGCGTCGGGCCCTGCGGTCGGCGGGCGAGGGGCGGGGCTGTCGGTCACGGTGAATCCTTGAAATGATTTTCCCGAATGATCAAGGCTAAGACGGGGCGTGGCAAGCGCTTCGCCGAGCTCGGGTGGCCAGCGGTCGTCTTACTTCAGGCGTTCGGCCACACCCATGCAGATTGCCATGATCAGTTTCAGCTCCTTCTGGACCGTGCTGGCCGAGACATTGAGTTGCTCGGCAATTTCCAGGTAGCTGGCACCGTGCAGGCGGCTGAGGATGAAAATGCGCTGCTGACGCTCACTCAACTGGTTGAGGCTGACGCTCAGGTGCTTGAGCAGTTGCTCGGCGTGTGCGGCATCTTCGCTACTGCTCAGCGGCGCGGCGACGTTGTGCAGGATTTCTTCGGGCACATCGTCGACCAGCATGCGCGATTGCACCCGGCGTGTGCGCAGATGGTCCAGGGCCAGGTTTCGCGCGGTCTGGAAGACGAAGGGCTCGAGGTGTTCGATGGGCCGCTCCCCCAGAGCGCGGGACACCCGCAGGTAGGTTTCCTGAAGCAGGTCCTCGGCGGTGCTGGGGTTGCCCACCATGCGTTGCAAGGTTCGCAATAGGGGGAGGCGCTGAACGAGGAAGACAGAGTTGAACCGGGACTGACTCACAGGGGGACCTGGCCGACGAAAGGTTAATGATAATGCTTATCATCTTGCCTGAAGGTCAAGCCTGGAAGTGTTAGGAAAAGGTAAAGATTGTCGGTAGGAGCGGCCTTGCGTCGCGAAAGGGCCGCGCAGCGGCCCCAACTGTAGCGCTCAGAATACCCTGGGGCTGCTCTGCAGCCCTTTCGCGACGCAAGGCCGCTCCTACCCCAGCAAGCGCCTGCGCTCAGCGGGCGCTGCACAATGCCAGGCAGTTATCCAGCATGCGGTTGGAGAACCCCCACTCATTGTCATACCAGGCCAGCACCTTGAGCATCCTGCCGTTGGCGCGGGTATGGTTGGCATCGAATATCGACGACAACGGGTTGTGATTGAAGTCGCATGAGACCAGCGGCAGGGCGTTGTAGCCGAGCACCTTGGAATGCCGGCTGGCTTCGAGGAACAACTGGTTCACCTGCTCGGCAGTGGCCTCACGCTTGAGGTTGACGGTGAGGTCGACCAGCGACACGTTGATCACCGGTACCCGTACCGCCATGCCGGTCAGCTTGCCGGCCAGTTCCGGCAACACCAGGCCCACGGCTTCGGCGGCGCCGGTCTTGCTCGGGATCATCGACTGGGTCGCCGAGCGCGCACGGTACGGGTCGCTGTGGTAGACGTCGGTCAGCACCTGGTCGTTGGTGTAGGCATGGATGGTGGTCATCAGCCCCTGCTCGATGCCGAACTCGCGGTCCAGCACCTGGGCGATCGGCGCCAGGCAGTTGGTGGTGCAGGAGGCGTTGGAAATGACCTGGTGCGACGCACGCAGAATGTCATGATTGACGCCGTACACCACGGTGGCGTCGGCGCCCTTGGCCGGTGCCGAGACGATCACCTTGCCAGCCCCGGCTGCCAGGTGCGCCGCAGCCTTGGTGCGGTCGGTGAACAGCCCGGTGCACTCGAACACCACGTCGATCGCCTCGGCCTTCCAGGGCAGCTCGGCCGGATTGCGGATGGCGCTCACCGCGATACGGTCACCGTTGACCGTCAGGCTCTCGTGGTCGGCTTCCACCGATGCATCGAAAGCACCGTGTACGCTGTCGTATTTGAGCAGGTGGGCATTCATGGCGCTGTCGCCCAGGTCGTTGATGGCGACGACCTGCAGGTCGTGGCGGTAGCCTTGGGTATACAGTGCGCGCAGGACATTGCGACCAATGCGGCCGAATCCGTTGATGGCGATACGTAGTGTCATGGCAGTACCTCTGGCAGTTCGAGTGAAACCGGTGGCACAAATGAAGCTTCACTGAAACGGTTTTGTTGTTGGAATTACAAGATTATTCACTGAGCGATAGAAAACAAGCCTTTTTACTGGCAGTATTTTGTTTAAATATACAACGAGTGGTCGGGCAAGCCGCCGCCTCGATGCGCAGGGTCTCTTACACAGGAGCCTAGGCCGCAATCGTTTGGAGGGGAAATGCCTGGTAAACCGCCCTTACCGCTAGCCTGGAGTCCAGTACATGCACCCGCGCATCCTTGAGGTCACCCAACGGCTGATCGAACGCAGCCGTGCCACCCGTGAACGCTACCTGCAGCTGATTCGCGGCGCGGCCAGTGACGGACCCATGCGGGCCAGCCTGCAGTGCGCCAACTTCGCCCATGGCGTGGCCGGGTGTGGCGCCGACGACAAGCAGAGCCTGCGCCTGATGAATGCCGCCAACGTGGCCATCGTCTCGGCCTACAACGACATGCTCTCGGCGCACCAGCCGTATGTGCATTTCCCTGAGCAGATCAAGAAGGCCCTGCGCGAAGTTGGCTCCGTCGGCCAATTCGCTGGCGGTGTGCCGGCCATGTGCGATGGTGTGACCCAGGGGGAGCCAGGCATGGAACTGGCCATCGCCAGCCGTGAAGTGATCGCCATGTCCACTGCGGTGGCGCTGTCGCACAACATGTTCGACGCTGCGCTGATGCTGGGTATATGCGACAAGATCGTCCCCGGCTTGATGATGGGCGCGCTGCGCTTCGGTCACCTGCCCACCATTTTCGTGCCGGGCGGGCCAATGGTTTCCGGCATCTCCAACAAGCAGAAGGCCGATGTGCGCCAGCGCTATGCCGAGGGCAAGGCCAGCCGTGAGGAGCTGCTGGAGTCGGAGATGAAGTCCTACCACAGCCCAGGCACTTGCACCTTCTACGGCACCGCCAACACCAACCAGCTGGTGATGGAAGTGATGGGCCTGCACCTGCCGGGAGCTTCGTTCGTCAACCCCTATACGCCGCTTCGTGACGCGCTTACCGCCGAGGCCGCGCAGCAAGTGACGCGCATGACCAAGGCCAGTGGCAGCTTCATGCCGCTGGGCGAGATCGTTGACGAAAAATCGCTGGTAAACTCCATCGTCGCCCTGCATGCCACCGGGGGCTCGACCAACCACACCCTGCACATGCCGGCGATCGCCCAGGCGGCAGGCATCCAGCTCACCTGGCAGGACATGGCCGACCTGTCCGAAGTGGTGCCGACGCTGTCCCACGTCTACCCCAATGGCAAGGCCGACATCAACCACTTCCAGGCCGCCGGTGGCATGTCCTTCCTGATCCGTGAGCTGCTCGATGCCGGCTTGCTGCACGAAGACGTCAACACCGTCGCCGGCCACGGATTGCGCCGTTATACCCAGGAACCGTTCCTGGACAACGGCAAGCTGGTCTGGCGCGAAGGCCCGCAGCAGAGTCTGGACGAGACCATCCTGCGCCCGGTGGCACGGCCGTTCTCGGCCGAAGGCGGCCTGCGGGTGATGGAAGGCAACCTTGGGCGTGGCGTGATGAAAGTGTCCGCAGTGGCCCCTGAGCATCAGGTCGTCGAGGCCCCGGCCCGGGTGTTCCAGGACCAGCAGTCGCTGGCCGATGCGTTCAAGGCCGGCGAACTGGAGTGCGACTTCGTGGCAGTGGTGCGCTTCCAGGGGCCGCGTTGCAACGGCATGCCGGAGCTGCACAAGCTGACGCCGTTCCTCGGTGTGCTGCAGGACCGCGGCTACAAAGTCGCACTGGTCACCGATGGGCGCATGTCAGGCGCATCGGGCAAGATCCCGGCCGCCATCCACGTGTGCCCTGAAGCCTTTGATGGTGGACCGCTGGCGCGGGTGCGCGATGGTGATATCGTGCGGGTCGATGGTGTCGAAGGCATGCTGCAGCTCAAGGTGTCGGCCGAGGAATTGGCCAGCCGCGACCTGCCGCCTGCGCCACAGGGCAACGACCTGGGCTGTGGGCGCGAGCTGTTCGGCTTCATGCGCATGGCGTTCAGCTCGGCCGAGCAGGGCGCCAGCGCCTTTACCTCGGCCCTGGAGAACCTCAAATGACGGACCTGCTGGTTGGCGACATCGGTGGCACCAATGCCCGTTTTGCGTTGTGGCGTGACAACCAGCTGCACCAGGTGAAGGTCTTCGCCACTGCTAACTACACCAGCCCGGAGCAGGCCATCGAAGCTTACCTGCACGGCCAAGGCATCGCCCGTGGCGGGCTGTCGGCGGTGTGCCTGGCGGTGGCCGGGCCGGTCGACGGTGATGAGTTTCGCTTTACCAACAATCATTGGCGGCTGAGCCGCAGCGCATTCTGCAAGACGTTGCAGGTTGAACAGTTGCTGCTGATCAATGACTTCACGGCGATGGCCTTGGGCATGACCCGCCTGCAAGAGGACGAGGTGCGCCAGGTCTGCCCCGGCAAGGCCGACCCGGCGCGACCTGCACTGGTGATCGGCCCGGGTACCGGCCTTGGCGTCGGCAGCCTGCTGCGCCTGGGTGAGCAGCATTGGCTGGCGCTGCCCGGTGAGGGAGGGCATGTCGACTTGCCGGTGGGCAATGCCCGTGAAGCGGCGATCCATCAGCAGATTCATGGGCAGATTGGCCATGTCAGCGCTGAAACCGTGCTCAGCGGTGGTGGCCTCGTGCGTTTGTACCAGGCTATCTGTGCGTTGGACGGTGATACCGTACGGCACAAGACACCAGCAGAAATTACCGATGCCGCCCTGAGTGGTGAGCCACGGGCATTGGCAGTGATCGAACAGTTCTGCCGCTTCCTGGGGCGCGTGGCAGGTAACAATGTACTGACCCTGGGTGCACGCGGTGGGGTTTATATTGTTGGCGGCGTGATTCCGCGGTTTACCGAACTGTTCATGCGTAGCGGGTTCGCTGCAAGTTTTGCCGACAAGGGCTGCATGAGCGGGTACTTCGCGGATGTGCCGGTGTGGCTGGTGACGGCAGAGTTTTCTGGACTGCTGGGCGCCGGCGTGGCATTACAGCAGGCTCTGGATCATTGATAGGGGGCCGCTTTGCGGCCCTCACAGCAGGCAAAAGACCTGTGACAACAAGAGGGCGGGATACCTTGAGCACTGCCGGAAAATCGATCCTGATGGTCGACGACGATCAGGAAATCCGCGAGCTGTTGCAAACCTACCTGAGTCGCGCCGGTTTCCAGGTGCACGCCGAAGCCGATGGCCAGGGTTTTCGCCACGCTCTGGAAAACACTCACTGCGATCTGGTCATTCTCGATGTGATGCTGCCCGACGAGGACGGCTTCAGCCTGTGTCGCTGGGTGCGCCAGCACCCGCGCCAATCGCGGGTGCCGATCATCATGCTGACCGCCAGCTCCGATGAGGCCGACCGGGTCATCGGTCTTGAGCTCGGTGCGGACGATTATCTGGGCAAGCCGTTCAGCCCGCGGGAACTGCAGGCGCGAATCAAGGCGCTGCTGCGTCGAGCGGAATTCGGCCAAGCCGCCCCAGCCAGCGCGGTACTGGCCTTCGACGACTGGCGCCTGGACACGGTCAGCCACCGCCTGTTCCACCGCGATGGCGAAGAGGTGATCCTCTCCGGTGCCGATTTCGCCTTGCTGAAGCTTTTTCTCGATCACCCTCAGCAGATCCTCGACCGCGATACCATCGGCAACGCTACCCGTGGCCGTGAGCCAATGCCGCTGGACCGTATCGTTGACATGGCGGTCAGCCGCCTGCGTCAGCGTCTGCGCGACACCGACAAACCGCCACGGCTGATCCGCACTGTGCGTGGCAGTGGCTACCTGCTGGCTGCGCATGTCTGCTGTGCTTCCTGAGCGCCGCTGGCGCCTGCTGCCGCGCTCGCTGCTGGGGCGTATGCTGCTGTTGACCTTGCTGGTGGTGCTGCTGGCGCAGGGCTTGTCCAGCGTCATCTGGGTCACGCAGTTACGTGCCAGCCAGCTGCAAGGCTTGCGTGCCAGTGCCGGCAGCCTGGCCCATTCGATGAGTGCCAGCGTCAGTTATTTCCGTTCTTTGCCGGTGGCCTATCGGCCGATGGTACTGGACCAGTTGCGCAGCATGGGCGGTACGCGTTTTTTCGTGTCGCTCAACGACAAGCCGCTGGACATGCCGGTATTGCCAATCACGCCGCGCAAGCAGGCAGTGATTGATGTGTTCCAGCAGGTACTGCATGAGCGGCTGGGCGCGCAGATGGATATTTCCGTCGAGTTCGTCGCCCCCGATGACCTGCGCATCTTCAACAGCGGCCTGAAGCTCGATGAGCTGCCGCGTTCCTGGGCGCATTACTCGCTGACCCTGGAACCACTCAACCCGCCTGTACTGGTCACGCAGCTTCGCCTTGGCGAGGGCGAGTGGCTGTACATCGCTTCGTTGCTGCCTGAGCCTTACACCAGCCTTGAAGCCGAGCGCCTGCCACGCCAGCAGATCGGCTTCATCGTCCTGACCACCGCTTTGCTGCTGCTGTTCATCGGCCTGCTGGTGCACTGGCAGAGCTGGCCACTCAAGCGCTTGGCGCGGGCCGCGCGGGATCTGTCGCTGGGCGCCGATGTGGCTCCAGTGCCCGAGGGCGGTGGCAGCGAGGTGGTCGAGGTCGGGCGTGCGTTCAACAGTATGCGTGAACGTATCAGCCGCTACCTCACCGAGCGCAGCCAGTTGTTCAGCGCCATTTCCCATGACCTTCGCACGCCCATTACCCGGCTGCGGCTGCGTGTTGAACTGCTGGAAGATGAGCGCATGCAGGCCAAGTTCAGCCAGGATCTGGATGAGCTGGAGCTGTTGGTCAAAGGCGCTCTGCAATGCGTGAAAGACACTGACATCCACGAGAATATCGAGCCGGTCGATCTCAACCAGGTATTGGAGATTCTCGCCGAGCCGTATCTGGGGGATGGCCGCATCACCGTCGAAGGCCAGGCCCTGGCGCCGTACCCCGGCAAACCACTGGCCTTGCGCCGCTGCATCGGCAACCTGATAGACAATGCCATCAAGTACGGCGAGCGGGCTCGTCTGCGCATCATCGACAGCGCGGAGGGCTTTGTCCTGCAGGTGGACGACCACGGGCCGGGTGTGCCACAGCAGCGGCTTGAGCAGGTGTTCGAGCCGCATTTCAGGCTGGCCGGGCAGCAGCAGGGGTATGGCTTGGGCTTGGGGATTGCACGCAACATTGCCCATAGTCACGGTGG
The DNA here is from genome assembly GCF_977070485.1 of Lelliottia jeotgali. NCBI lineage: Bacteria > Pseudomonadati > Pseudomonadota > Gammaproteobacteria > Enterobacterales > Enterobacteriaceae > Lelliottia > Lelliottia jeotgali. The sequence continues at coordinate 224,092 of NZ_CDRVFO010000009.1, read as the reverse complement.
TGAGGTGAGCCTGCTCAATTTGCGCGAGGGTGGGTTGCGCGTGACTCTTCATCTGCCGCGCGGCACTGAGTGAACGTGTGTCACTGATCGGTGACATAACAGCAAGCCTTCGTGACATCCCAGCCAGGACGGCTGGCTAGAATCTGCAAACCTCACACAGGGAAGAAGCAGGAGCATGGACTACATCGATTCCCCGGAACATAACGCCTGGCTCACAAGCGAGGGCCAGCGGCTGCTCTCCTTCGCCAAAGCCTCGCAAGTCGCCGAAGGTTTCAGCAATCTCGACGCCCGTGGCAAGCTGCCCCCCACGGCTGTCGCTGAAACCATGAACACCGCGCGCATGACCCACAGCTTCGCCCTGGCCCACCTTAATGGGGAGCCAGGCTGCCTGGGATTGGTGGAGCATGGTGTGCAGGCCTTGTGCGGGCCTTTGCGCGACGCCAGGTACGGCGGTTGGTTCGCCCGCCCATACGGCCTGGGCGACAGCGGCAAGGCGGCTTACCTGCATGCCTTCGTCGCGCTTGCCGCCAGCTCTGCCGTAGTGGCGGGCGCTTCGGGAGCACAGGGGTTGCTGGCGCAGGCGATACGGGTCATCGAGGAGCGTTTCTGGAGTGAGGAAGAGGGTGCGATGCGCGAGTCCTTCTCCAGCGACTGGCAGCAGCCTGAAGCCTATCGCGGCGCCAATAGCAACATGCACGCCACTGAGGCCTTCCTCGCCCTGGCAGATGTGACGGGCGATGTACTTTGGCTGGAGCGCGCCCTGCGTATCGTCGAGCGCATCATTCACGGCCATGCTGGCGCCAGTGGTTACCAGGTGGTCGAACATTTCGATGTGCACTGGCAACCACTGCCCGACTACAACCAGGACAATCCCGCAGATCACTTCCGCCCATACGGCACAACGCCTGGCCATGCGTTCGAGTGGTCCCGACTGGTCCTGCACCTTGAGGCTGCGCGACGTCAGTCAGGGCTTCCTGCCCCGGCATGGCTGCTGGCCTGCGCGCGGGGACTGTTCGCCAACGCCTGCAAGCATGCCTGGAGCATCGATGGTGCCGAGGGCATCGTCTACACCTTGGGCTGGGACAATCAGCCCAGGGTGCGCGAGCGCCTGCACTGGGTGCATGCCGAAGCCTGCGCCAGCGCCGCAGCGCTGCTGCGGCGAACCGGCGAGCAGCAGTACGAGCAATGGTACCGGCGTTTCTGGACGTTCATCGACACTCATTTCATCGACCGCGCGGCCGGAAGCTGGCACCACGAACTCGACTCGGGCAATCAGCCCGCGGCGACGATCTGGGCAGGCAAGCCAGACCTTTATCACGCCTACCAGGCTGTACTGCTGCCAACGCTGCCCCTGGCGCCCAGCCTGGCGAGCGCACTGGCGCGCAATGTAACCAAACGATGACATTCACGCATCGCTTCGTTACCTGACGCAGCGGGCACTCTGATTAGACTCCATGCAATGCAAGCGCTCGACTTGCCCGGCATAACAACAAGAAAGGTATTCCGATGAATTCGACTCTCCGCCTCGCTGCCGCGATTTCCTTCGCCTCCCTGTTCCCGCTCAGTGCCTTCGCCGCCGACTCCAAAGGCAGTGTCGAAGTGGTTCACTGGTGGACATCCGGTGGTGAAAAAGCGGCAGTCGATGTGCTCAAGGCCCAGGTCGAGAAGGATGGCTTCACCTGGAAGGATGGTGCGGTTGCCGGCGGTGGTGGCGCCACGGCCATGACCGTGCTCAAGAGTCGCGCCGTGGCCGGTAACCCGCCTGGCGTTGCCCAGATCAAGGGGCCGGACATTCAGGACTGGGCTGCCACCGGCCTGCTGGACCCGGATGTCCTCAGGGATGTGGCCAAGCAAGAGAAGTGGGACTCGTTGCTCGACAAGAAAGTCGCCGACACCGTCAAGTACGAAGGTGACTACGTGGCCGTGCCGGTGAACATCCACCGCATCAACTGGCTGTGGATCAACCCCGAAGTGTTCAAGAAGGCCGGCGTCGACAAGGCGCCGACCACCCTCGACGAATTCTACGCCGCCGCCGACAAACTCAAGGCCGCCGGCTTCATCCCGCTCGCCCACGGCGGCCAGCCATGGCAGGACAGCACGGTGTTCGAGAGTGTGGTGCTGTCGGTGATGGGGGCAGACGGTTACAAGAAAGCGCTGGTCGACCTCGATGAAGCCACGCTGACCGGGCCGCAGATGGTCAAGTCGCTGACCGAGCTGAAGAAGGTCGCCACCTACATGGACCCTGACGGCAAAGGCCAGGACTGGAACCTGGAAGCGGCCAAAGTCATCAATGGCAAGGCCGGCATGCAGATCATGGGCGACTGGGCCAAGAGCGAGTGGACCTTGGCCAAGAAGACCGCCGGCAAGGACTACCAGTGCGTCGCGTTCCCAGGCACCGACAAGGCCTTCCTGTACAACATCGACTCGCTGGTGGTGTTCAAGCAGAACGACGAGGGCACGGCCGCTGGCCAGCAGGACATCGCCAAAAAGGTGCTTGGCCAGGACTTCCAGAAGGTCTTCAGCATCAACAAAGGCTCCATTCCCGTGCGTAACGACATGCTCGCGGACATGGGCACCTATGGCTTCGACGCTTGCGCCCAGACTTCTGCCAAGGACTTCATGGCCGACGCCAAAACCGGCGGCCTGCAGCCGAGCATGGCGCACAACATGGCCACCACGCTGGCCGTGCAGGGCGCTTTCTTCGATGTGGTCACCAACTACATCAACGATCCCAAGGCCGACCCTGCCGATGCAGCGAAAAAGCTGGCGGCGGCGATCAGATCGGCCAAGTAACCAAGCTCAAGGCAGGCACGATTGCTCTTGTAGGAGCGGCCTTGTGTCGCGAAAGGACCGCGAAGCGGTCCCCAGGCCTGCAAGCCAGGTTCGACGGTCTGTCTTTATTCTCGAGCCCCTGGGGCTGCTGCGCAGCCCTTTCGCGACGCAAGGCCGCTCCTACAGCAGATGGGCAGTGCCTTCAAGGTGAATCATGACTACAGCAACCGCCCGACTGCGGGCCTCTCCCCTGGACGCGCTGCAGCGCTGGCTACCCAAGCTGGTGCTGGCACCAAGCATGTTCATCGTCCTGGTGGGCTTTTACGGCTACATCCTGTGGACGTTCGTCCTGTCATTCACCACCTCGACCTTCCTGCCAACTTACAAGTGGGCGGGCCTTGCGCAATACGCCAGGCTGTTCGACAACGACCGCTGGTGGGTAGCCAGCAAGAACCTGCTGGTGTTCGGCGGGCTGTTCATCGGTATCAGCCTCGCCATCGGCGTACTATTGGCGGTGCTGCTCGACCAGCGCATCCGCCGCGAAGGTTTCATCCGCACGGTCTACCTGTACCCGATGGCCTTGTCCATGATCGTCACCGGTACCGCCTGGAAGTGGCTGCTCAACCCTGGCATGGGGCTGGACAAGCTGTTGCGTGACTGGGGCTGGGAGGGGTTTCGCCTGGACTGGCTGATCGACCCCGACCGAGTGGTGTACTGCCTGGTGATCGCCGCCGTTTGGCAAGCCTCGGGCTTCATCATGGCGATGTTTCTGGCCGGCCTGCGCGGGGTCGACCAGTCGATTATCCGTGCTGCGCAGATGGATGGCGCAAGCCTGCCACGCATCTACTGGACTGTCGTGCTGCCAAGCCTGCGCCCGGTGTTCTTCAGTTCGCTGATGATCCTCTCGCACATTGCGATCAAGAGCTTCGACCTGGTGGCCGCAATGACCGCTGGTGGCCCGGGCTACTCGTCCGACCTGCCGGCGATGTTCATGTATTCGTTCACCTTCAGCCGCGGCCAGATGGGCATGGGCTCGGCCAGCGCCATCCTCATGCTCGGGGCGATCCTGGCGATCCTCGTGCCTTACCTGTACTCGGAGCTGCGGAGCAAACGCCATGCATAGCCCTGTCGACAAATCGGTGCCGAGCATCAGCCGCATCGCCATTCACACTGTGTTACTGATGGCCGTGCTGCTTTACCTGGTGCCCTTGGTGGTGATGCTGCTGACCAGCTTCAAGACCCCGGAGGACATCAGTACGGGTAACCTGCTGAGCTGGCCGACCGTAGTCAGCGGCATCGGCTGGGTCAAGGCCTGGGGCACGGTCAGCGGGTACTTCTGGAACTCGATCATGATCACCGTACCGGCGGTGCTGATTTCGACCGCCATCGGTGCGCTCAACGGCTATGTGCTGTCGATGTGGCGTTTCCGCGGGTCGCAGCTGTTTTTTGGCCTGCTGCTGTTCGGTTGCTTCCTGCCGTTCCAGACCGTGCTGCTGCCAGCATCGTTCACCCTTGGCAAGTTGGGCCTGGCCAGCACCACCAGTGGCCTTGTGCTGGTGCATGTAGTCTACGGCCTGGCCTTCACCACGCTGTTCTTCCGCAACTTCTACGTGAGCATTCCCGATGCGCTGGTCAAGGCCGCACGCCTTGACGGTGCCGGGTTCTTCACCATTTTTCGCCGCATCATCCTGCCGATGTCGACACCGATCATCATGGTCTGCCTGATCTGGCAGTTCACCCAGATCTGGAACGACTTCCTGTTCGGCGTGGTGTTCTCCAGCGGCGACTCGCAACCGATCACCGTGGCCCTGAACAACCTGGTCAACACCAGTACCGGGGCCAAGGAATACAACGTCGACATGGCGGCGGCGATGATCGCCGGCCTGCCAACCCTGCTGGTCTATGTGGTGGCAGGCAAGTATTTCGTTCGCGGGCTCACAGCCGGCGCCGTCAAGGGGTAAGTCATGGCAACGCTTGAACTTCGTAATGTGAACAAGACCTACGGCAGCGGCCTGCCGGACACCCTAAAGGACATCCAGCTGTCGATCAAAGACGGCGAATTCCTGATATTGGTCGGCCCTTCGGGTTGCGGTAAATCGACTTTGATGAACTGCATCGCAGGCCTTGAGAACATCACCGGTGGCGCGATTCTCATCGATGACCAGGATGTCAGCGGCATGAGCCCCAAGGATCGTGATATCGCCATGGTGTTCCAGTCCTACGCGCTGTACCCGACCATGAGCGTGCGCGAGAACATCGAATTTGGCCTGAAGATCCGCAAGATGCCCCAGGCTGCCATCGACGAGGAAGTGGCGCGTGTGGCCAAGCTGTTGCAGATCGAACACCTGCTTTCACGCAAGCCGGCGCAATTGTCCGGTGGCCAGCAGCAGCGGGTGGCGATGGGCCGCGCGTTGGCGCGGCGGCCGAAGATCTATCTGTTCGACGAGCCGCTGTCCAACCTCGACGCCAAGCTGCGCGTCGAGATGCGCACGGAAATGAAACTGATGCACCAGCGACTCAAGACCACCACGGTGTATGTCACCCACGACCAGATCGAGGCCATGACCCTGGGCGACAAGGTTGCGGTGATGAAGGACGGCATCATTCAGCAGTTCGGTACCCCGCAGCAGATCTACAACGACCCGGCCAATCAGTTCGTTGCCAGCTTCATCGGCTCGCCGCCAATGAACTTCATACCGGTACGCCTGGCCAGGCAGGATGGGCGCCTGCTGGCCCTGCTCGACAGCGGCCAGGCGCGTTGCGAGCTGCCGTTGGGCGTGGCCGGTGACGAGCTGGACGGGCGCGAGATCATCCTTGGTATCCGCCCGGAGCAGATCAGCCTGGGTACGGGGGAGGGCAACGGCCTGCCGGGCATTCGCGCCGAGGTCCAGGTAACCGAGCCCACCGGGCCGGACCTGCTGGTGTTCGTCACCCTGAACCAGACCAAAGTGTGCTGCCGCCTGGCGCCGGATGTGGCGTGCCGGGTCGGTGACAGCCTGAACCTGCAGTTCGACCCGGCACGGGTGCTGCTGTTTGACGCCGCCAGCGGCGAACGCCTGGACTTGAATACTGCCAACGCTTCACTGAAGGACAACGTGACTCACCTCAAGAGCCGTTGAATCGTCGATACCATCAATAAGAAAAAGAGGACGCAAAGGGATGGAACAGCGCAATCGCATAAGGACCTTGGGCTCGCTGGCCCTGCTGGCCATGGTTGGGAGTAGCGGGGTGCAGGCCGCCGAGGCCTTCTCCAGCGAATCGAAATGGATGACCGGCGACTGGGGCGGTACCCGCACCGAACTGCTGGAAAAAGGCTATGACTTCACCCTCGACTATGTGGGCGAAGTCGCCGGCAACCTCAATGGCGGCTACAACGACGACAAGACCGCACGCTACAGTGACCAGTTCGCCCTCGGCGCGCACCTGGACCTGCAGAAGATCCTTGGCTGGCACGATGCCGAGTTCAAGCTGGCGATCACCGAGCGCAGTGGCCGCAACCTCTCCAATGACCGCATCAGCGACCCACGTGCCGGCCAGTTCAGTTCGGTGCAGGAGGTGTGGGGCCGCGGCCAGACCTGGCGCCTGACCCAGATGTGGATCAAGCAGAAGTACTTTGACGGTGCCCTGGATGTGAAATTCGGCCGTTTCGGCGAGGGCGAGGACTTCAACAGCTTCCCTTGCGACTTCCAGAACCTGGCCTTCTGCGGATCGCAGGTGGGCAACTGGGTCGGCGGCATCTGGTACAACTGGCCGGTCAGCCAGTGGGCGCTGCGGGTCAAGTACAACATCACGCCAGAGTTCTTCGTGCAGGTCGGCGCGTTCGAGCAGAACCCCTCCAACCTGGAAACCGGCAACGGCTTCAAGCTCAGCGGCAGCGGCACCAAGGGTGCGATCCTGCCGGTGGAGGCAGTCTGGTCGCCCAAAGTCAACGGCCTGCCGGGCGAGTACCGCCTGGGCTATTACTACAGCACGGCTGATGCCGAAGACGTCTACGAGGACGTCAATGGCAACCCGCAAGGGATCAGCGGCGCCGGCTTCAAATCACACTCCAGCAAGCACGGCTGGTGGGTGGTTGCGCAGCAGCAAGTCACCGCCCACGGCGGCGACGTCAGCCGCGGTCTCAGCTTGTTCGCCAACTTCACCGTGCACGACAAGGCCACCAACGTGGTCGACAACTACCAGCAGGTGGGGTTGGTCTACAAAGGTGCCTTCGATGCCCGGCCCAAGGATGATATCGGCTTTGGTGTCGCCCGCATTCACGTCAACGATGATGTGAAGAAGCGCGCCGAACAGCTTAACGCCCAGAGCGGCATCAATGACTACGACAACCCGGGCTTCGTGCCTTTGCAGCGCACCGAGTACAACGCCGAGCTCTATTACGGCTTCCATGTGACCAACTGGCTGACCGTGCGCCCGAACCTTCAGTACATCAAGAGCCCGGGTGGCGTGGATGAGGTGGACAACGCGCTGGTCGCAGGGTTGAAGATTCAGTCGTCATTCTGAGCACATTTGTTGTAAATTTACGCCAATCCAAAAACGGCTCCCGGCATCCACTGGCTTGCAGTGGTTGTCGGGGATAGGCCGAGACAGCGCTATCTCAAACAACAAGAGCCTGGAACCATGCCTGAACATCCGCTACATCGCTTCTTTTCCGCACAGAGGCCCAGGCCGACATTCGAGTGGGAGCGTTACCAGCAGCGCGATGTGCTGATCATTGACCACCCCCGTTGCCAGGCGGTGTTCAGCCGCCAGGGCGCACAGTTGCTGCACTTCCAGCCGGCCGGTGAGCGTCCCTGGTTGTGGTGCGCCGAGCAGTGGCCGCAGGTGGGGGCAATCCGTGGCGGCGTGCCGGTGTGCTGGCCGTGGTATGGCCGCCACCCCAGCGAGGACCTGTGGCCTGCCCACGGCTGGGCGCGGCTGCTGGATTGGAAGCTGGTGGACAGCCGGGAGGACGAGGAGGGCGTGAGCCTGAAGTGGCGCCTGGACTTGTGCGACTGGCAGGTCGATCTGCATGCCCGTCTGGGCAGCCGCATGGAGCTGAGCCTGAGTACCGAGCACCAGGACAGCGAACCATGCCAGTTGAGCCATGCACTGCTGGCCTACTGGCGTATCAGTGACGTTTCCGAGATAGCGCTGTCCGGGCTTGAAGATATTGAGGGCTATGACCGTCTGAGCCGGCAAGCCTGCCGCGAGGAGGGTGCATTGAAGCTCAAGGGCGGCTGCCAGAAAGTCTACCCCGGCACGCCGCGCGTGCAGTTGCAGGACCCGGCCTGGCAGCGTGAACTGTGCATCGATACGGGTGACAGTGACGATACCGTGGTGTGGCACCCAGGCAACCGCCCCTTGATGGGTGTGAGCGGGCGCGAGAGCCAGGGTTTCGTTTGCGTCGAGGCGGCCAGCGGCAGTGGCGAAGGCTTGAGCCTGGCGCCGGGGCAGCGCGCTCATTTACGGCTGCAGGCACACCGGCTCAGCTGAGTTCGTCATCCTCGATCGGGTAGCGGCTGGCGTTGAGGCTTTCCTTGATTTTGCGCAGGTGGGGCTGGAAGTCCACACCACGGCGCAGGGTCATCCCCGTGGCCAGCACGTCGAGCACGGTAAGCTGGATGATCCGCGACGTCATCGGCATGTAGATGTCGGTGTCTTCCGGCAGCGGGATGTGCAGGCTCAGGCTGCACGCCTGGGCCAAGGGTGAGCCGGCGGCGGTCAGGCCGAGCACCGAGGCGCCGTTTTCACGGGCCAGGCGCGCCACCTCCACCAGTTCGCGGGTGCGCCCGGTGTAGGAGATGATCACGAACAAATCGCCCGTGTGAGCCACCGAAGCCAGCATGCGCTGCATCAGTACGTCGGCGTGGGCCGAGACGGCGAGGTTGAAACGGAAAAACTTGTGTTGGGCGTCCAGGGCTACCGGGGCAGAAGCGCCAAGGCCGAAGAAGTGGATCTGCCGGGCCTGGATCATCATGTCCACGGCGCGGCTCACCTGCTGCGGGTCAAGCTGCTGGCAGGCGCTGTCGAGCGAGGCGATGGCACTGGCAAAGATTTTCTGGGTGTAGGCTGCAGGATCGTCATCGGCCTCGACGGCGCGGCTCACATAGGCAGCGCCACTGGCCAAACTCTGCGCCAGTTGCAGCTTGAGCTCGGGGTAACCGCTGACACCGAACGAGCGGCAGAAACGGTTTACGGTCGGTTCGCTGACCTTGGCCGCCTGGGCCAGTGCGGCAATGCTGAAACGGGTGGCTTGTTGCGGGTTGAGCAGGATGACTTCGGCGACTTTGCGTTCGGCCTTGTTCAGCTCGTCGAGGCGTCCCTGGATCTGCTCCAGGAGGTTTCGCACGCGGTCCATGGGTGTGTCCTTGGGTCGGGAAGACAGCCGGCTGGCGAAGCAGCAGGCTTTTTGCACGGTCGTCTATCGTACTGTCGGTACGGGTGGCGCACCACTTATCTGTAACGCTTGTGTGTAATGTTGTGGTTTTTACTACATTTTCTCTTGAAAACCGTATGTGAAAGCGGTATTCCTAGGCCAACTTTAGGAAAGAACCAACATCATGGCTGCGATCAGTGTTGAACCTTGCACCTTTGCCCTGTTCGGCGCCTTGGGCGACCTGGCATTGCGCAAGCTGTTTCCTGCGCTCTACCAGCTCGACCGCGCCAATTTGCTGCATGCCGATACTCGCTTGCTGGCGCTGGCCCGCGAGCCTGGCAGCGTGCAGGAGCACCTGAATACCATCGAGGCTCATCTGCGCAAACACGTGGCGGAGGCCGATCTGGAACCTGCGGCGCTGGGGCGTTTTCTGGGGCGTCTGAGTTACCAGCACCTGGACTTCCTGCAGCCTGAGGGCTACCAGGCCCTGGCCGAGCAGGCACCTGCCGAGCTGCCGTTGATTGCCTATTTCGCCACCGCGGCGGCCGTGTATGGCGCGATATGCGAAAACCTCGACAAGGCGGGCCTCGCTGCGCGCACCCGGGTGGTGCTGGAAAAGCCCATCGGGCACGATCTTGAGTCATCGCGCCGGGTGAACGACGCCGTGGCGCGGTTCTTCCCGGAAAGCCGTGTTTACCGCATCGACCATTACCTGGGCAAGGAGACGGTGCAGAACCTGATCGCCCTGCGCTTCGCCAACAGCCTGTTCGAAACCCAGTGGAACCAGAACTCCATCTCCCACGTGGAAATCACCGTGGCCGAGAAGGTCGGCATCGAAGGCCGCTGGGGCTATTTCGACAAGGCCGGGCAGCTGCGCGACATGATTCAGAATCACCTGCTGCAGCTGTTGTGCCTGATCGCCATGGACCCGCCCAGCGAGCTGTCGGCCGACAGCATCCGCGATGAGAAGGTCAAGGTGCTCAAAGCCCTTGCGCCGATCACCGGCGAGGGCTTGAGTACCCGCGTGGTGCGCGGCCAGTACATTGCCGGCTACAGCGACGGCAAGCCGGTGCCGGGTTACCTGGAAGAAGACAACGCCAACGCCCAGAGCGACACGGAAACTTTCGTCGCCCTGCGTGCCGACATTCGTAACTGGCGCTGGTCGGGCGTACCGTTTTACCTGCGTACCGGTAAGCGCATGCCGCAGAAGCTGTCGCAGATCGTCATCCACTTCAAGGAGACGCCGCACTATATCTTCGCCCCGGAGCAACGTTTGCAGGTCGGCAACAAACTGATCATCCGCCTGCAACCGAGTGAAGGGATTTCTTTGCGGGTGATGACCAAGGAGCAGGGCCTGGACAAAGGCATGCAACTGCGCAGCGGCCCCTTGCAGCTGAATTTTTCCGACACCTGGCGCACCGCGCGGATCCCGGATGCCTACGAACGCCTGCTGCTTGAGGTGATGCGCGGCAACCAGAACCTGTTCGTGCGCAAGGATGAAATCGAATATGCCTGGAAGTGGTGCGACCAGTTGATCGCGGGCTGGCAGAGCGCAGGCGATGCTCCCAAGCCGTATGCGGCGGGGTCCTGGGGGCCGATGAGCTCGATTGCACTGATTACGCGTGATGGGAGGGCGTGGTATGGGGATATCTGAATTGCAACTGCCGACATCCGTCAAGGCGCATCAACTCGATGATGCCCGCGTGCTCTCGGCAACATTGGCTGCTGATGTGGCCGACCGCTTGCGTGCAGCCATTGCTGCGAAAGGGCAGGCCTGCCTGGTGTTGTCCGGTGGCCGCAGCCCGGTGCCGTTCCTCGAGAAGCTGGCGACCGAGGCGCTGGACTGGTCGAAGGTCACCGTCAGCCTGGCCGACGAGCGCTGGGTGCCGGTGGAGCACGCTGACAGCAACGCCGGTTTGCTGGCTCGCCATCTGTTCCAGGGGGGCGCTGCCAAGGCTCGTTTTGTCGGCCTGTATCATCAGGCCGAAAACCTCGAAGCAGCGGCTGCCAAGGCCGACCAGGTCCTGGCCGATCTCCCGGCTATCGACGTGCTGGTACTGGGCATGGGCGATGATGGCCATACGGCTTCGCTGTTTCCCAACAGCCCGAATCTCGCCGAAGGCCTGGACCTGAACAGCAAGCGCCGTTGCCTGCCGTTGCTGGCGCCGAGCGTGCCGCACCAGCGCCTCTCGCTGACCCGTTCGCTGCTGGCCAGCGCCGCTTTCATCGCGCTGTCCGTGCAGGGCCCGGGCAAACTCGCTACCCTGCGCGCCGCGCTGGCGGGCAACGACTTCAATGAAATGCCGATTCGCGCCTTTCTTCACGACCCCCTGGACATCTACTGGTGCCCATGAGCAAAGGATCCACTGTCATGACCACCCTTGAACGCCCCCAGCCTCTGCTCTCGATGGCCGAGAAAGCCGCCCGGATCGATGCGATCTGTGGGGCGGCGCGCATCCTGCCGGTGATCACCATCGCCCGTGAGGAAGATATCTTGCCGCTGGCCGATGCCCTGGCCGCTGGTGGTATCCGCACCTTGGAAGTAACCCTGCGCTCGCAGTATGGCCTTAAGGCTATTCAGGTCCTGCGTGAGCAGCGTCCGGAACTGTGTGTCGGTGCTGGTACGGTGCTCGATCGCGGCATGTTTGCCGCAGTCGAGGCGGCGGGCGCGCAGTTTGTCGTTACCCCGGGGATTACTCAGGACATCCTCGAAGCTGGAGTCGACAGCGATATCCCATTGTTGCCGGGCATCAGCACGCCTTCGGAAATCATGATGGGTTATGCCTTGGGTTATCGCCGCTTCAAGCTGTTCCCGGCGGAAATCAGCGGTGGCGTGGCAGCGATCAAGGCCTTTGGTGGCCCGTTCGGTGATATTCGATTCTGCCCTACCGGTGGCGTCAACCCGGCCAACGTGCGCAACTACATGGCGCTGCCTAACGTGATGTGCGTGGGTGGGACCTGGATGCTCGACAGCAGCTGGATCAAGAACGGCGACTGGGCGCGGATCGAAGCGTGTAGCGCCGAGGCGATGGCTTTGCTGGACTGATACTGAATTTGTTGTGTGCTTTACGGCTTATGGGGCGCTTGGTCGGCGCCCTTTTTTTGTCTGCAGATTTTGTGCTGCTTATGCGGCCCCTATCGCCGGCAAGCCGGCTCCCACAAAGTCATGGGCAGCTCAGATCTTTGTAGGGGGCGGCTTGCCGGCGATAGGGGCCGCACAGGCGAAAAAAAGCCCGCATCAGGGATGCGGGCTCTTGGTCATAAACCTCAGCTTACGCAGCCTTGGCCTCTTGCTGGCTCAGAGAGCGGTTCAGTGCACTGAACAGCGCCTTGAAGCTGGCAGTGGTGATGTTCTCGTCGATGCCTACGCCGTGTACCGGGCGGCCACCGGCCACGCGCAGCTCGATGTAGGCAGCGGCCTTGGCATTGGTGCCGGCACCAATGGCGTGCTCGTTGTAGTCCATGATCTCCACGGCAATCGGCAGGCCGGCTACCAGGGCTTCGAGGGCACCATTGCCCTTGCCGCGCCAGTGCAGGGTAGTTTCGCCTTCACCGGCGACTTCCACTTCCACTGCGCTGTGGCCGTTTTCTTCCTGCAGGCGGTGGCTGACCAGTGCGTACGGGCTGTTGGCCTGGAGGTATTCCTTGTGCAGCAGGCTGTAGATCTGCTGCGCGGTCATTTCCAGGCCAAGGCGGTCGGTTTCACCCTGAACCACCTGGCTGAACTCGATCTGCATGCGGCGCGGCAGGCTGATGCCGTACTCCTGCTCGAGCAGGTAGGTGATGCCGCCTTTGCCCGACTGGCTGTTGACGCGGATCACGGCCTCGTAGCTGCGGCCGATGTCGGCCGGGTCGATCGGCAGGTACGGCACTTCCCACAGCTCGCCTTCCTGCTGCTTGGCGAAGCCCTTGCGGATGGCGTCCTGGTGCGAGCCGGAGAACGCAGTGTGTACCAGGTCACCGACATACGGATGACGCGGGTGAACCGGCAGCTGGTTGCATTCTTCGACCACCTTGCGCACGCCGTCGATGTCGGAGAAGTCCAGTTGCGGGTCGATGCCCTGGGTGTAGAGGTTCAGCGCTAAGGTCACCAGGTCGACGTTGCCGGTGCGCTCGCCATTGCCGAACAGGCAGCCTTCGGCACGGTCGGCACCGGCCATCAGGCCCAGTTCTGTGGCGGCGATGCCGGTGCCACGGTCGTTGTGGCAGTGCAGGCTGATGATCACGCTGTCGCGGCGGCTGATGTTGCGGCAGAACCACTCGATCTGGTCGGCGTAGATGTTCGGCGTGGCAACTTCCACGGTGGCCGGCAGGTTGAGGATGACCTTGTGCTCTGGCGTCGGGTTCCACACTTCGATGACTGCGTCGCAGACTTCCTTGGCGAACTCAAGCTCGGTGGCGCTGAAGGTTTCCGGCGAGTACTGGAACGTCCACTGGGTTTCCGGCTGCTGGGCGGCGTACTTGACGAACAGCTTGGCCGCGTTCACCGCGATGTCCTTCACGCCTTGCTTGTCCTGGTTGAAGACGATGCGGCGGAACGACGGGCTGGTGGCGTTGTACAGGTGGACGATGGCCTTCTTGGCCCCGCGCAGCGATTCGAAAGTACGCGCGATCAGGTCTTCACGGGCCTGGGTGAGCACCTGGATGGTGGTGTCATCCGGGATGTGACCCTCTTCGATCAGGGTGCGCACGAAGTCGAAATCGGTCTGCGAGGCGGACGGGAACGAGGCTTCGATTTCCTTCACGCCAACCTGCACCAAGGTCTTCCAGAACCGCAGCTTCTTCTCCGAGTCCATCGGCTCGATCAGCGACTGGTTGCCATCACGCAGGTCCGAGCTGCACCAGATCGGCGCTTCGGTGATGGTCTTCGACGGCCAGGTACGGTCTGGCAGGTCGATGGTCGGGAAGGCGCGGTACTTCTTCGAAGGGTCTTTGAGCATGGTCATGGAAGCAATCCTTTTGTGTGCGGCCGAGATCGGGCCTGCCGAGCGATAACGAGATGAAGAGGCGAGGCGACGCGATCAGCCTGGTAGTCGTGCACTGACCAGGTAAAGGCTGCGATGTTGTCGGAGCAGGATGAGGGTGCTGGAGGTTTTCATGCCTTCAACCCTAACCAGTGGGGTGAGGGATGGCAAGCGCTGCCGAAAAATTGAGATAAATGCTTAAAAAAATCCTGATAGCGAGATTTTATGGCGGTTATTTGTCTCAAGCTTTATACCTGTTGCGCGGTATTTTTTGATTGCGCAAATCAAGCTAAGGGGTGCAAAAGGGCGGGCCCCGTCGCCGGCTTGCCGGCGATGAAGGCGCTACGGATCAAGGCTGGAACGCCCCAATGAAGATGGCCGGATCCACCCGCGCATCATTCAGGCTAACGTTCCAGTGCATGTGCGGCCCGGTTGCCCGCCCGGTCGACCCAACCTTGCCCACCACATCCCCGCGGCGCAGCTGCTGGCCGACATTCACGTCGATCTTCGACATGTGGCAGAACATGCTGATGAAGCCCTGCCCATGGTCGACGAACACCGTGCGGCCATTGAAGAAATAATCGCCCACCAGAATCACCTTGCCATTGGCCGGTGTCTTGATCGGCGTGCCGGCTGGCACCGCGAAATCCAGCCCCGCATGCGGGTTGCGCTCTTCACCGTTGAAGAAGCGGCGTACGCCGAACTTGCTCGACAGCGGGCCGCTGACCGGCTTGTCGAGGATCAGGTTGCTTGGCAGGTTGGGGCTGAAGCTGCGGTAGGCCTTGATCTGCTCGGCCAGTTCACGGTCGATGCGCTTGAGGTCGGCGGGGTTGGGGTTGACCTGGCGCTTGTTCTTCAGGGTGATGTGCTGCTCGGGGTACTTCTTGGTGCCGACGCTGAACGGCAGGGTGCGCCCGCCCTGGGACAGCACGGCCGTGCCAGGCTTTTGCGTCAGTGGAATGCCGACGATGGCCAGCCAGTTGTCCTGCTCTTTGACCACCAGCACCGGCTTGCCGTCGAAGCGTGCGCTCGGCGCTGTGGCCGCCGGGCCCAGATCGACCACGGCAACGCCACCCGGGACAGGTTTGTTCAGGGTGCGGGTGATGTAGCTGGCCTGGGCGCCGCCGGCCAGCAACAACAGGGATAGGGCAAGCAGAGGGGCGAACAGGCGGGGCATGTGTCAGTCCAGTAGAGAAAGGGTGACCGGAGTCAGGTGGTTGTCCTCGACGCGCACCTGCAATTCGCCTTCATTCAGGCGGGCTGTCAGGCGCTGGCCGTTGCGAGTTTGCTCGGCACTGCGGATGGCTTGGCCATGCTCGTCGAGCAGGATGCTGTAGCCGCGTGCCAGGGTCGCCAACGGGCTGACCACTTGCAGCGTCTGCAGTTGCGCCTGAAAGCGCTGGCGACGGTCCTTGAGCACCTCGCGCATGGCCCGCAGCAGCCGCTCGGCGAGGCTGTCCAGGCGTTGGCTGAGCAGTTTCAGCGTGCGCCCCGGATGTTGCGCGGCCAGGCGTGTGTCGAGGCGCGCCAGGCGTTCGCGGCGCTGGTTGAGGCTCTGCAGGAAGGCGCGGCGCAGGCGCATGTCCAGGTCGTCCAGGCGCTGGGCCTGCTGGCGCAAGCGCTCGCCGGGGTGGCGCAGGCGCCGGGTCAGCGATTCCAGGCGCAGGCGATCGTGGGCCAGGCGGTTCTGCATGCGTAGCAGCAGGCGCCGCTGCAATCCTTCAAGGCGCTGCTGCAGCCCGCTGCTGTCGGGGGCCAGTAGCTCGGCGGCGGCAGAGGGCGTAGGGGCGCGGACATCGGCGACAAAATCGCTGATCGATACGTCGGTCTCATGGCCCACAGCGCTGACGATCGGCGTGACGCAGGCCGCTATTGCACGCGCTACGGCTTCTTCGTTGAAGCACCACAGGTCTTCCAGCGACCCGCCGCCACGGGCCAGGATCAGGGCATCGAAACCGAGGCTGTCGGCCAGGCGGATGGCGCGCACGATCTGCGCAATGGCTTCGCGGCCCTGTACCGCTGTGGGGACCAGGTTCAGTTCGACCTGCGGGGCGCGGCGGCCGAACACGCTGATGATGTCGCGGATGACCGCGCCGGTGGGCGAACTGATGATACCGATGCGCTGCGGGTGGGCGGGCAGCGGCCTCTTGCGTTCGGCGCTGAACAGGCCCTCGGCGCCGAGCTTTTCCTTCAGCGCCTCGAATGCCAGGCGCAGGGCGCCGTCACCGGCTGGTTCAACGGTGTCGAGAATCAGTTGGTAGTCGCCGCGGCCTTCGAACAGCGAGACCTTGCCGCGCACACGCACTGCCAGGCCATCACGCAGAGCCTGGCGGACACGTGTGGCGTTCTGCCGGAACAGCGCGCAGCGCACCTGAGCGCCACTGTCCTTGAGGGTGAAGTACATGTGGCCGGAGGCCGGGCGGGCGAGGTTGGATATCTCGCCTTCCACCCAGACGCTGCGGAACACGTCTTCCAGCAGCACACGGGCGCGGCCGTTGAGCTGGCTGACGGTGAGGACCTCGCGGTCCAGGCCGAGTCGTTCGAAGGGGTCTCTGATCATGCCGGGCATCATAAATGACTCGATGCCTGGTTGTCTGTTCTGGCCTCATCGCTGGCAAGCCGGCGCTGAGGCCAGAACAGGCTACCCTGTGCCGGTCTATCACCGGAAATCGCACAATGCTCGCCCAGCTTTCCTTGTCTGTCATCGACTGGCTCCCCATCCTGCTCGCCGTCGCCGCAGCCTACATCGTCTTCGGCATCGCCGGCTTCGGCACCGCGCTGGTCGCCGGCCCGGTCCTCATCCATTTCATGCCGCTGTCACGCATCATCCCGCTACTGGTCCTGCTCGATTTCGTCGCTGCCTTCGGCAACCTGCTGCCGTCGCGCCGCGACGTGGTGCGCGGCGAATTGTTGCGCCTGCTCCCGTGCATGGCCGTTGGCTGCACCCTGGGTGTAGTGTTCCTGCTACACCTGAAATCCGACTTGTTGCTTTTGCTGATGGGCCTGTTCGTCACCGCCTACGCAATTTATGGCCTAGCGGTAAAAGTACGGCCAGCCAGGCTTTCTGGTTTCTGGGCAGTACCGATGGGCACGATCGGCGGCTTGTTCGGTGCATTGTTCGGCAGCGGCGGTTTCCTCTATGCCATTTACCTGAGTGCGCGGCTGGAGGCAAAGGAGCAGGTGCGCGCGACCCAGAGCGCGCTGATCAGCTGCAGCACGGTGGTGCGCCTGTCGTTGTTCCTGATCGCCGGCGTCTATGCCGATACCAGCCTGCTGCTGCTCGCCGCCTGCCTGCTGCCGGTGATGTTCATCGGGCTCTGGGTGGGCCGTCGGCTGACCCTCAAACTGTCGCGCGAAGCATTCGTGCGCCTGGTCACCTGGCTGGTACTGGCCAGCGGCCTGGCGCTGATTGGTCGCTACCTGAGCGCGTGAGCGGTAGAATTACCCGATTACCGCAGTTGGCAGGCCTGTTTGATCCATGAACACCCAGAGCATCATCGTCCCTAAACTTTCCACCGTACCTGTGCACGAGGCCCGCGCCCGGGCCATCCTGCGCTGGCTGGTGCGGGAAAAAGTGGTCGAGGAGCAACTGACCACCTGTGGTCGCACCGGCAACCGCATGGGCCATGCCCTGGCCGAAGGTGCGCGCAAAATCGCCCTGCACCCGCAAAAGCTGCCGTTCGGCGTGCCGGTCAACGGCCTGGAAGTGATGCTCAAGCGCTGCATCTATACCCCCACCGAGGGTTTCCTTGAAGAAGCCGGCTGCCCCGAGTGCCGGCGCGAGGTGGGCGAACCCTTGTTCGAAAGCCTGGAAGAGTGGATGCCGGGGGTGAGTGACAACTTCACCTGCCCGTTGTGCGGCTTCGAGGACGACATCAATGGCTTCATTTACCTGCAGTCATGTGCCTTTTCCAACCTGGGGTTCATCTTCAACAACTGGGGCGAGGCCGGGTTTACCCAGGCCTTTCTCGACAGCTTCGCCGACTGGCTGGACCAGCCGGTGGCGGTGGTGCAGGTAAAACTGCCAGAACGCTGACCGAAGGCCCTTATTTTGCATTGAGCGGCGCGCCGTGGATGAGTATAATGGCGCGCTTCCATTTTTCCCGCCCGGGAGCCCCCGCGATGCTGCGTATCAGCCAAGAAGCCCTGACTTTCGACGATATCCTCCTTGTACCTGGCTACTCCGAGGTACTGCCCAATGAAGTCAGTCTCAAGACCCGTTTGACTCGTGGCATCGAGCTGAACATCCCTCTGGTTTCCGCCGCCATGGATACCGTGACCGAAGCGCGCCTGGCCATTGCCATGGCTCAGGAAGGCGGCATCGGCATCATCCACAAGAACATGACCATCGAACAGCAGGCCGGCGAAGTACGCAAGGTCAAGAAGTTCGAGGCTGGCGTGGTCAAGGACCCGATCACCATCGAAGCCGACGCCACCGTGCGCGACCTGTTCGACCTGACCCGCCTGAACAACATCTCGGGTGTTCCGGTACTGGAGAACGGCGACCTGGTCGGTATCGTCACTTCCCGTGACGTACGCTTCGAAACCCGCCTGGATGCCAAGGTGCGCGACGTGATGACGCCCAAAGAGCGCCTGGTCACCGTGCGCGAAGGCGCCGACAAGAACGAAGTCCGCGAGCTGCTGCACAAGCACCGCCTGGAAAAAGTCCTGATCGTCGACGACAAGTTCAGCCTCAAGGGCATGATGACCGTCAAGGACATCGAAAAAGCCAAGGCCTACCCGCTGGCCAGCAAGGACGACCAGGGTCGCCTGCGCGTCGGCGCTGCCGTCGGCACCGGCAAGGACACCGGCGAGCGCGTCGCCGCCCTGGTAGCTGCTGGCGTTGACGTGGTTGTCGTCGACACTGCCCACGGCCACTCCAAAGGTGTGATCGACCGCGTTCGCTGGGTCAAGGAAACCTACCCGCAAGTTCAGGTGATCGGCGGCAACATCGCTACCGGCGCTGCGGCCAAGGCCCTGGCAGAAGCCGGCGCTGACGCCGTGAAGGTCGGTATCGGCCCAGGTTCGATCTGCACCACCCGTATCGTCGCCGGTGTCGGTGTACCGCAAATCAGTGCGATCGCCAACGTTGCCGCGGCACTGGAAGGCACTGGCGTGCCACTGATCGCCGACGGCGGCATCCGTTTCTCGGGTGACCTGTCCAAGGCCATCGTCGCTGGTGCTTCCTGCGTGATGATGGGTTCGATGTTCGCCGGTACCGAAGAAGCCCCGGGTGAAGTCGAGCTGTTCCAGGGCCGTTCCTACAAGGCCTACCGCGGCATGGGCTCGCTGGGTGCCATGGCACAGGCGCAAGGCTCCTCCGACCGTTACTTCCAGGACTCCTCGGCCGGCGCCGAGAAGCTGGTACCGGAAGGTATCGAAGGCCGCGTACCGTACAAGGGCGCCCTGGCCGCGATCATCCACCAGCTGATGGGCGGCCTGCGTTCGTCCATGGGTTACACCGGCAGCGCAACCATCGAAGAGATGCGCACCAAGCCGGAATTCGTGCGCATCACCGGTGCCGGCATGGCCGAGTCCCACGTGCATGACGTGCAGATCACCAAAGAAGCTCCTAACTACCGGGTCGGCTGAAGCCTCCAGCGGTAAGTAGCAAGCTTCAAGCTCCAAGCGGTAGTTGCGTTGCAGCAGCTACCGCGTTTTCCCCGATCAACTTGCAGCTCGCAGCTAGACGCTTGCAGCTGCACCAGAGATTGAGTCATGGCCCTCGACATTCACGCTCACCGCATCCTGATCCTCGATTTCGGTTCCCAGTACACCCAACTGATCGCCCGCCGCGTGCGTGAGATCGGTGTCTACTGCGAACTGCACCCGTTCGACATGGACGATGAAGCGATCCGCGAATTCAACCCGCGCGGCATCATCCTCGCCGGCGGCCCCGAGTCGGTCCACGAAGCCAACAGCCCGCGTGCACCGCAGGCCGTGTTCGACCTGAATGTACCTTTGCTGGGCATCTGCTACGGCATGCAGACCATGGCCGAGCAGTTGGGTGGCAAGGTCGAAGGTTCGGACCTGCGCGAGTTCGGTTATGCCCGCGTTGACGTGGTCGGCAAGAGCCGCCTGCTCGACGGCATCGAAGACCACGTTGATGGCGACGGCGTACTGGGCCTGGACGTGTGGATGAGCCACGGCGACAAGGTCACCCAGATGCCGGGCAACTTCAACATCCTGGCCAGCACCCCGAGCTGCCCGATCGCCGGCATGTTCGACGACGCGCGCGGCTACTACGGCGTGCAGTTCCACCCGGAAGTGACCCACACCAAGCAAGGCGGTCGCATCCTGTCCCGCTTCGTGCAGGATATCTGTGGCTGTGAAGCCCTGTGGACGCCTTCGAACATCGTCGAAGACGCCATCGCCCAGGTGCGTCAGCAAGTCGGCTCGGCCAACGTCCTGCTGGGCCTGTCTGGCGGTGTCGACTCCTCCGTGGTAGCCGCGCTGCTGCACCGCGCCATCGGCGACCAGCTGACTTGCGTCTTTGTCGACAACGGCCTGCTGCGCCTGCACGAAGGCGACCAGGTGATGGCCATGTTCAAGGAGAACATGGGCGTCAAAGTGATCCGCGCCGATGCCGAGAAGCAGTTCCTCGACAACCTGGAAGGCGAAGCCGACCCGGAGAAGAAGCGCAAGATCATCGGCCGTACCTTCATCGACGTGTTCGATGCCGAAGCCAGCAAACTGGACAACATCCAGTTCCTCGCCCAGGGCACCATCTACCCGGACGTGATCGAGTCTGCCGGCGCCAAGAGCGGCAAGGCCCACGTGATCAAGTCGCACCACAACGTGGGTGGTCTGCCGGAGGAAATGAACCTCAAGCTGGTCGAACCGCTGCGTGAGCTGTTCAAGGACGAAGTGCGCAAGATCGGCCTGGAACTCGGCCTGCCGTACGACATGGTCTACCGCCACCCGTTCCCGGGCCCGGGCCTGGGTGTGCGTATCCTCGGTGAAGTGAAGAAGGAGTACGCCGACATCCTGCGTCGCGCCGACCACATCTTCATCGAAGAGCTGCGCAAGGCCGACTGGTACCACAAGACCAGCCAGGCGTTCGTGGTGTTCCAGCCGGTGAAATCGGTTGGCGTCGTGGGCGACGGCCGTCGCTACGCCTGGGTCGTGGCCCTGCGTGCTGTCGAGACCGTGGACTTCATGACCGCGCGCTGGGCGCACCTGCCTTACGACCTGCTGGAAACCGTCAGCGGCCGTATCATCAACGAAATCGACGGTATCTCGCGCGTGACTTACGACGTGTCGAGCAAGCCGCCGGCCACTATCGAGTGGGAATGATCCCGCGTCCGGCACTGCCCGGCACGATCTAGCAAGAAATGCCCTGGAGCCCGCGTAATTGCGGGCTTTTGGCTTTTTAGGTCTGGCAAATTCAGGTAGCGTTCTGCATCGCCAAGCATGGCATTTATGTGGCATGGTACGGGGTACTGACTGCATCCAATGCCATGCATGACGCTCAATACCATGCCCCTTGTCCCATTGTTGGCATGGTATCGGGTTGGCCTAAAGGCCCGGTTTACTGGGGGTTGACCTCATTTTTCCTCGCCTTTCAGGGCATGGTATTTTTTCATGGAAATAGTGGAAGCCATGCTCACTGATACCAAGCTTCGAAATCTCAAACCCCAGGACAAGCTCTACAAGGTGATTGACCGTGACGGCTTGTACGTGGCCGTCACCCCAGCAGGATCGATCTCCTTTCGCTACAACTACTCCATCAACGGCCGGCAAGAGACCATCACCTTCGGTCGTTATGGCTTAGGGGGGATCACTCTGGCAGAGGCTCGCGAGCGGCTAGGGGAGGCGAAGAAGATGGTCGCCGCTGGCAAGTCTCCGGCAAAGGAGAAAGCGCGTGCGAAGGCGCGCACGAAGGGTGCTGAGACTTTTGACGCTTGGGCTGAAAAATGGCTGCGCGGTTACCAGATGGCGGACTCGACGCGAGACATGCGTCGATCAGTCTATGAGCGTGAGTTGAAGTCGAAGTTTGGCAATCAGAAACTGGTCGAAATCACTCATGAGGATCTGCGAGCGCTGACAGATGCCATAGTGGAGCGGGGTGCCCCTGCAACCGCCGTCCACTCACGGGAGATCGTGCTGCAAGTCTTCCGTTGGGCCATTGAGCGTGGCCAGAAGGTTGAAAACCCGGCCGATCTGGTACGACCTGCCAGCATCGCGAAATTTGAGCCACGTGACCGTGCGTTGACGCCCGATGAAATTGCGCTGATGTACCAGTACATGGACAGAATCGGTACCGCGACTTCGGTTCGTGCTGCGGCAAAGCTCCTTCTGCTGACGATGGTGCGCAAGAGCGAGCTGACCAATGCGACGTGGAGTGAGATCAATTTCACCGAAGCGTTATGGACCATCCCCAAAGAGCGTATGAAGCGTCGTAACCCTCATTTGGTGTTTCTGTCTCAGCAAGCATTGGATTTCTTCATCGCGTTGAAAACCTTGGCTGGAGGTTCAGACTACGTTCTGCCGTCACGCTACGACTCTGATTTGCCGATGAGTGCCGCCACGATCAATCAGGTACTCACGCTCACCTATCGCCTTGCCCAAAAGGAAGGGGTGCCACTAGGTAAATTCGGTCCCCACGACTTGCGACGCACGGCCAGCACGCTGCTGCATGAAGCGGGGTACAACTCCGATTGGATTGAGAAGTGCCTTGCGCACGAGCAGAAAGGTGTGCGCGCCGTCTACAACAAGGCCGAGTACCGTGATCAGCGTCGAGCGATGTTACAAGACTGGGCAGATATGATTGATGAATGGACGCTTAAGAAGTCTCGGAAAACACCAGGCTACGAAACGCCTGGGGAGCGATTTCGCTAATCCATTGTATCGACCGGTTGAGCCCACAACCCAAAGCTGCCCTTGATGGAGGGCAGCTACCTAAACACTTAAAATAATTGAAAGCGAAAATTTTATACTAGTCTGCCAGACCTAGCTTGCGACTAAACCAGTAATATTGAGTATAATCAAACTCGGCGCCAAATAATTCTTCTATACGCGCCTTGATTATAACATAATCGTGGCGAGCCCTATTCCTGTCGTGGCACTGACTATTGCGTTCAATTTTTTCTGCGAGGTATTTGATTGCCGATTTGTTGAATAATTTAATGTACTGAGGTATTGCCACCTGAAAGCGGGAATCTGCTTGATCGTAGCTTCCACTTACGCCATAGTAGGTCGCGACTATGTTGCAAAATTTTTCTTGCCACTCCTCAGTATCAGAAATCTGAAGAATGTAGTCGAATTGAGACGGACTTATGGCTGGCGAATCATTTTTGATCCATTCTTCTAAATCATCTCCGTGTTTCATAACGCTTTCTTTAACAAACCACCCTATGACTTTCCCTACGTCATCCTCAGCAATGCAATGCTCTACCTTTAGGCGAGCCGCCTCACTTAAGGCGGGAAATAGCTCCGGGTTATTAGAGATAAAGAATGTTAAGTATTGAAGTGGGAGTTCCGAGCTGGCGACATTGCTATAATAGTCTGTATCACCTTTTATCGTGTCAGTAAGAGATGCCTTATTGCGAGCTGCTACTACCTCTAAGACATGTAGATTGATTAACCGGTTCTTGGCGCAATTTTCATCTTCAAGCCTGAAGACAAATTTCCACAGCTGACGAAAAATACTCAATTCAACTGATGGGGTTGCTCGCTCAAGGTAACGACTGACAACGTACTTTTTAACCTTCGCTCTGTCACTCAGCATTTCACTAGATTCGGCAACATCCATAAGGAGTTCCTTAAGAATATGCTGAGTGTAAAATGGAGGCTTTGTTAATACATCAGTCAAGGTATTACGAAGCAGAGACCTAACGGTTTCCTTGTTAGGCGAATGCAGTTCCCGCTCTCTATTCAGAACAGGGTGAGCTGAGAGGTGTCTTTGCTTTTGAAGATACCTTAAATTTTCGTACTCCGAACTGTCTAGGAGGTGCGTTTTGTCATGAATATCATCAATCAGTTTTATTTCCCACGCTGCAGACTTTTGATCCTCTTGTTGGATTTTGCTCATCTCTGCCAATATTGATTTTGCCGAAGCATCATCATATAAATCAATCAGGCTCTGCAGTTTGTACACGAGGTCGCATACAGCAACTGACCAGAGCATTACAACTGCCGATCTGTGGTTTCCATTATGATATGAAGACAAGACCTCTTTGAAGTAATCCTTGGTCTTGCCATAATGAATACGATCCGACATCTTTTCTAACGCAAACTCATCCATAAGGCACCCACATTAGTTAATGTAAATACATGTTGTGAAAGCAAAAATTGTGATTTTATGATCTAGCCAAAGCTATCGTCAGCGGCGGCGTAGCTTAGGGTTTGTACGAAAAGTCGCCGAGCGGCGATCAGGCAAGGAGAAAACAGGCGAGGAAGCGGAGTTTACGGGTTGTAAATGAGCATTCCGAGCCTGTTTTCAACGCAGCATAATCGTCGCGCAGGCACTTTTCGTGCAAAGCCTAGCCCCAGTGTCTGCCGTCGAGCTTACCAGCCGTGTCGCCTTGCTCGAAATGTTTTCCGCTTGTCAGTATCCTGCGCCAGGTTCGCATCCATCGGCCAAGCGTCTAGAACTGCAGGGAACTCATGCTGGAAATCACGGACAAGGACATCGAAGCGCTGGCTGACGACGAGCTTCGCACACTCGTGGGGTTGCTTGCAGAGTACGAACAGCGTGGTGCTGGGCAATCTGCGCTCAATGCGCGCTGGGGCGGCGACCAAAAATCCAAGGATGGCGGTGTGGATGTTCGTGTCAGCGCGTTCGGCCAGGCGCGCCCCGATGGCTTCATTCCCCGTCCCGACACGGTGTTTCAGGTCAAGAAAAACAATATCACCGCCGAAAGGATCAAGGCAGAGATGTGCCCTGATCAACTATTGCGCCAAGTGGTCCGAGCGCTGGCACATGTGGCCGGCGCCTATGTGATCGTCTGTGGCAAATCGATCGCCAGTGAGTTGATTGTGCCAAGGGTCGAGGCGATGGAGGCAGTCCTTGATCAGAACGGCTTGAAAGGCATGATCAAGGTCGATTTTTATGATGCCAGCACACTGGCCACGGCCGTGCGCGGCTACCCTGGCCTGGTCATCTGGGTGCGCCAAACGGTCAAGCGCCCCATTGGCAACTGGCAGCCAGCGCTGGCCGTCGGCCAGCAAAGCCAGGCGTCTGCCTACCTGTGCGACGACCAGCCACGGGTCGAATGCCCAGGGCATCCAGCGCCGCTGAGCGTTGCACAAGCAGTGGACAGCATCCGCACAGCACTGGCCCTGCCCGGCAGCATCGTACGCTTGCTGGGTCTCCCAGGCACAGGCAAGACGCGCCTGGCGCAAGCATTGTTCGAAGACGGCGTTGGTGCCCAACCGCTACCCGCCCATCGCGGGGTCTACGGTGACATTGGCTTGTCGCTGACACCTCCGCCTGACGAAATGGCCTCGTTGTTGTGCGACAGCGAGCCTTATCCCATCCTGATAATCGACAACTGCCCACCAGAACTGCACCGTGCATTGAAAGAGCGCGTGAGCAGGCTAGCGCTGAAGGTTAGCGTCCTGACGATCGAACACGAAATCAGGCAGCCAGACGAGTCCTACGACAATCTGTACATACTGCATCCTTCGTCGGACGCGATGATTCAAGAGCTGGTTCAACGCAGCCATCCGCAACTCAATGGACTGGCTGTCTCCCGCATTGCCAGGTTCGCAGGTGGCAATGCCCGGATCGCACTGTGGCTGGGTGCTAGTGCCCAGCATGGCAAGGACGTATCGACCTTGAACGATACCGAACTGCTCTACCGCATACTGCGCCAGGGGAAGGCCGAGGATCCCGCGCTGGAAGCCGCGGCAGAGGTGGCCGCACTGGTCTACTCGTTCGCTGTTGACGGCGAACCACCCGAAGGCGACGAGTCATGCCACCTCGCCCCCTTGGCCCAGATGGGCGCTGGTCAGTTCTATCGCCAGATCTCAAGGCTGCACAACCGTGGCTTGATTCAGGAGCGTGGGTTCTATCGCGCATTACTCCCTGAAGCGATTGCCAACCGACTGGCTGTTCAGGCCCTCAAGGCAATACCGCCGCGATTTATCGAGCAGATGTTCAACGATGCACCGGGCCGCCTGAAGCTCTCTTTCTGTCACAGGCTCAACTACTTGGGCGAAAACGATCGTGCAGTTCAATTGGTAAAACGCTGGTTCAACGGTGGCGGATGGCTGGGCAGCGCGTCAAAGTTGGATCGGGATGAGTGGCGGATGTTCAGCTACATCGCGCTCTTGGCTCCCAGTGAGTCGCTGGCACTATTGGGAAAGCTGGTGACACCGCAATCCACCATCGATATCGACAGCCGACGCTTCATTACCCTGACCGTGAGCGCATTGGCAAGAAAGACCGAGCATTTCGCCCAAGCCATAGACCTGCTGGTGCACCTGGCCAAACTCACGTACCGCAATAGAGATGAACGCGAGTATGTACTGCGCTTTGTCGAGTACCTGTTCCACTTTGCCAGTTGGGGCACCGAAGCTCCACTCGTACTGCGCCTGGATGTCGCAAGGTCGCTGCTCAACGGTCCAGACAGTTGGGTTGGGGAGCGCGCGTTGAGAGGGCTGCTCGAACTCGAGCATTTCCCCATTTACGCCGACACCTTGTTGGCGGCGCAGTCGCCTGTCGATACCAGGGTGCCAGCGGCCAGGGAAGACCCGGAGATATGGATAGGCCAAACGCTACAATTGGCCTGTGCGCTGGCCTTGGCGCCAGGCCCAGGCGCCGCGCCGGCAAGAGCGACGATCCTTGCACACGCCAGAAGCCTGCTGCGTTTCAAGCAGCCCGCACACTGGCTGCAGGAATACTTCAGGCAACTGGCGCAAACCGAGTGGTGGAATGAGGCCAGGGGTGCCCTCATCGGCCTGCTCGATGCGCCAGACCTGAACCTAGGCGACTTTCAGCAACAGCAATTCGAAGCCGCCATCGAAGTGCTGACACCTTCCGGTATCGATGCGCTGATCGAACTTTCGATCAACTCACCCGACATTGCCGATAAGCCGCGCCGTGCTATTTCCGGCGCTCGCATGGCACGACTGGAGCAGGATCAGCGACGCCTGGCTGAGGCGCTGTTAACCGAGCCACAGCAGTTGCCACAGTTTTTGCCTGCCGTGCTATCAAGCCCCAACTCGGCCGGGCACCTCGGTTTCCACCTTTGCACGGGCACTTTGCTGCCTCAACACGTCTGGCAGCAGATTGTCGATGCCACGCCTGAAAAGGGCCTGAACCTTAGCTTCATCCAAGGGTTCATCCACGGTATGGCACACGCAAACCCCACTGCCCTGGATGAGCTGGCAGCAGATTTCCACCTGCAGCCCACGCTCAGTCCGTATCTCATCCATCTGTATTTCTTCACATATGGGAACGCTCAGGATGTCGCGCTCGCAGTCCATGCCAATCTGACGCGCATACCCCTCACGGTCATTGCAGAACTGACCTATGTGCCTGATTACCTGGAGGTCCCTCAGGAGGCATTGCACACGCTGATCTACGACATCGCCGCCCTTCCCGACGGCCTTCCGGCAGCGCTGGATCTGCTCGAGTCGCGCTTGTTCCAGGCGTCGCTCGACCACCGGGACTGTTCACACTGGGCCAGCATGGCCGCCGATCTGCTCACTCGCTACCTTGACGATGTGCCCGCGAAGCCTTGTCGCCCCTTTGAACTGGAAGCGACCGTCGAGGTAGCGATGTGTTGCGCGGACAGTGGGGCGCTGGCTCGAAAAACCATCACTTACCTGCTTGAGCAAGGCAAAACCAAGCAGGGAAGCCGGGATGTCCCCTTGCGAGTAGTTGTCTCGCTGATCGATGCTCATCCTTGCCTGGCTTTGCAGATGCTGGCTGATGCGGCCCGGAACAACGACCGACAACTACTCGAACGCCTGCACGGCATCCGCCAACCAGGTATCGCCCCATTTGCCAACGCCGACCCCGAACAGCTTGTAGCCTGGTGCAACACGCAGCCCGATGAGCACTACCCGCTCCTGGCCAGCCTGCTTTACCCCTGGGCCGAGGTGGAACAGGACCTGCTGCACTGGAAACCACTGTCACTGGCACTGCTGGACAATTCGCCCGCTCCAGCCAAAGTACTGACCTTGTTCCTGCAGCTTCTCGACCGCCAGTGCTTCCCCGGCCCACAGCGCAACCCCTTCAAGCAGAAGGCTGCCCTGCTCGACCAACTAAACGGCCCTTCGGTCGCAGCGCTGACGGAATATGCCCACTATCAGGCAAAGCTGAAAAGACAGGCAGACGAGCATGAAAAAGCGCTCGAGGGCTACAAGCGCTTCGAGTGAATGGGATGCCAGGAGTTGAAAGAAAAGTCGCCGAGCGGTGATCAGGCAAGGCGAAAAAGGCGAGGAACGGTCAGAGTCTCGCTCGACTTGACTGCAGTCAATGAGCATTCCGACCGGGCTGGCGCATCCGCTGTGTTTTCAACGCAGCATGATCGTCACGCAGGCACTTTTCGTACAAAGCCTAGAAGCCCAATTTTTTGAGTGTACCTTAAGATCCAACTCTCTGAACATGGCGCGACCGCCACGGGCTGCTCATTGCCAAATGTCCAGGAGTCGGACAAAAGCGGCCACCTATACACCATACGCTGCTTGACGCACTCACGCTGTAGGGAGTCGAAAGCAATCAGGAATTGAGCGAAGAGCTTTGGATACTGCTTGGCGCTCGATCTCCAGTCTGCGAGCAATTTCTGACTGGTTGAAGCCAAATTTTTGCAGTACGAGGATTTGCTTTCTTCGGTCTGTCAGCTTCATGTCCACCATTAATCGAGCGAGATTTCTTAACTCCGCTTCGTCCGCTAGGTGCAGGGTTTGGCTAAGCATGTATCGAAAGATATACGCGTCGACCAGTTCGTCACCTGACTTTGCCTTAGGCTCTGCTCGTATCGCGCATTGTCTGCTCAGTCTGGCCAGCTCTAGGTCGAACTGTGCTACAGATCTCATTGCTTGCCTGTATGCCGGGTTCCAGCGTCCGTCTGGTGTCTTTGGGCGGTGGGTGGTGCAGTAAAGGTTGCTCAGGCGTAGGTGTTCATCAAGGTCACGCTGACCTTCACCTTCTGCGAACAATGCTAGCTCTGCTAGCGCGCCGCAGAATCTACAAAACCCCTTTAAGCGTTGACCGTTCAAACCGTCCATATCCTTGGTATACGGCTGCTTGCGCTTACATGCCAGCACCAGTTCTATCAACGTCTCAAGCGTCGCAATGAAGCAGCGATCATCCCCCGACTGCTTGTCGTGAGTCAGAACAAAAGCTCGTAGCAGCTGACGCTGTAGGCGGACCATAGCGGCAATGCCAACAAGCTGGATAATCGCGCTGAACGCTACATTCGTTCCTGCCCCGGGTATATGGCCCTGATAACGCGATGGAAGCGTTTCGGCATATGACGCCACGGCAGGGTCGATAAGCTCTTCGACCAGACGAACGATCGGATAGCGTTTAGATGCTGTGGAGTAGGGCTCCCAGCGATCAAGGAATCGGTGAAGGGCCTCTGCGACGGAGGCATCACACCCCTCCCAAATAGCGATGGTCGTTTGTTTTTTCATGTCAACCATTCTAGCCAACCATTCTGTCGAAGCAATAGGCACCTAAAGGCACGATCAGGCACACATTCGCTGTGACTGATAGGGCCTAGCTATGCATTCATCGAGCAAAAAACTAATCGACAAAAAGACACTCCTGGCGATGATCCCGCTGTGTGAGCGCACGATCTATAACTTTGAAATGAAGGGTAAATTTCCACGTCGAATTGCGGTGAGTAGCCGCAAGGTCGTGTGGGATTTAGCCGAGGTAGAGGAGTGGATTGATACATGCAGGGAGTCCGGCCCCGCTCCTAGGCCAGGAATGGCAGTCTGAGCGGTGGGGTTCAGGCCTGAGACAAGGTCGATATTGCGTCCTTACTCAGACACTGCAAACGCTCTGGTAGAACTGAATAGCGCAAGTCCACAGCTTGCGCTTTTCAGTTCTCAGGACGAAGCGCAGATGTACCATGATAGGACGAGAGCCGGTTTTTTTTCGTTGCTCGTAGACTCCCAAGGTGAAAAGCGCCAGTCTTCTCATCGTTTGGCTGATATGCCAAAAGTGCTAAGTTTGTTGGACAAAGAACGTGACACGTGGATGTCCCAAGCGGAGTTCATCCGACCCAACAGGCGAGTCGTTAATCTTCTGCGGCTTGGCTTGCTGTTCGCCGACCTCGACACCTACCGCGTGCCCGCGCTGGCTGGGCGAGCGCCTGACCAGCTGGCCGCGTCCGTCCTATACTTCTGCGCCGAAGAGGGTTTGCCGCTGCCGTCCGTGCTGATCTACAGCGGCCGGGGCATACAGGCCAAGTGGCTGCTGGAGGGCACGATTCCACGACAGGCCCTGCCCCGCTGGAACGCCTGCCAACGCTACCTTGTGGATCGTCTCGCGCACGTCGGGGCCGACCCGATGGCCAAGGATGCCAGCCGTGTGCTGCGCACCGTCGAGACGGTCAACAGCAAGAGCGGCGAAGTCTGCCGCGTGGTTCACGTCCAGAGCGGCCTCGATGGTCAGCCGATCCGCTACAACTTCGAATATCTGGCCGAGGCCCTGCTACCGGCAGCCCGATGGACTATCGAGCAGCAACGTGAGGAGCAACAGAAACAGGCCGAACAGCGCGCATCTAGAAAGCCTTTCCTTTTGGTGCCCGGCAGCAAAGTCGACAATCTGCGCGGGTTTTCCGGCCGACAGCTCGCGTGGGATCGGCTGGAAGACCTGCGCAAGCTGGCCGAGCTGCGCGGTGGTGTCGGTGAAGGCAGCCGGATGCAGCACCTGTTTTGGCGATTGAACTTCCTGCTGCTGTCCGGGGCGACCAACAGCAAGCAGATGTACCACGAAGCGGCCGCGCTGGCCCGCGAACTCGATCCGCAGTGGAATAGCCGCTCGAAAGAGCTTATGACCCTGTTCAGCAAGGCCAAAGCCTACGAGGCCGGGGAGAAAATCAGCTTTGGCGGCAAGGACTACGCGCCGCTGTACACGCCGAAGAACGACACCCTTATCAACCTGTTCGGGATCACCGCCGACGAACAACGTCAGCTCAAGACCATTGTCAGCCGGGTCGAGGCTGCAGAGCGCGATAGGAGGCGCCACGAGCTTCGTAGGCGAGCTGCCGGTTCAGTGAATCGGCAAACCTACCTTGATACCGCTAAAACCAAGCAAACACAGGCGCAGACTCTAAGGTGCGAGGGGTTGAGCGTGCGGGCTATCGCTAAGCAAATGGGTGTGTCAGTTATGGCGGTGTCCAGATACATAAACACGCCGGAGATTCAGTGTACCAAGTCCGTCCGTATTACTAATGGCGAAGCCCCCGTGCTTTTGACGGCGGCCCGTCCAAGCTAATGATTCAGGTGTTCAAAGTCCGTGCGTACTACTAAAGGCAGATCCTTCCGCGTTTTTGACCAGGGCTGTCTGATGTCGTCGTTCTGATGGAGTGCCATGCCAATGGCCAAGGTGGAGGCGAGTACTACGAATGCAGCGCATGCTTTGCAAATTAGCAGCGCTCGCCGCTAAACAGCCTGTATTGGTACACGACGTTCGAAATTCAATCAGCCTCATTTGCGATGAAGGCTTTATGCGATTCTGCGCGATTCTATGCGATTGTCACCATTTATTAATGCGAATCTATGCGAATGTATGCGAATGTATGCGAAATAACGCGAATCTATGCGATTAGACAAAATGCAAATGGTATCTCTGCTCCAGTTGCATAGAATCGCATAGAACTAGACGGCAAGATGTGTGTTGTACGGGTACGGGCAAGCCCCTACCCATCCAGCACCGCCCCTTATTCGCCTTCGGCTCAACAGTATCTTGCTCTGCGAGGCCCACAGCCGCTGCCGCGTCTAAGAGCGAAAAGAAACAACTAGAGCGCAAGCCATGTCAAAGTACACCAGAAGATATTTATCGAAATGCTCATCGCGATCGCGAGTACACCTTAGAGCTATACAAAAAAATATTAACGAAAGTGGTAAGAAAGATGTAGGAGAACTCATAAAAAACTTTAGAGTCGGCCAGTACAGTCAATAAAAACATAAAAACAAGACAAGCCAAAATCCGGATAAACAAAAGTAATTACTGACTAACAATTCTGAATCGTGTAGAATTTACAGGAAGCTAATAACCGTAATCATTTAGAGCATGAAAGAAGCCGAAATAAAACGCCTTGCCGGATACCACCTTCTGAAACAAGAAGGTACGGAAGTTGTTTTCTTTGAGTATCCATTTCATTTCGGTCGTCGCCGTGCAGATATAATTTCTGCAGAAGATGGAATGATCATCGGGTATGAAATCAAATCTGCCTATGACCGAATAGACAGGCTATCAGAGCAACTTAGGTCATACGAACAACTATTCGACTATGTGTATGTCGTATGTGATGCCAAACACCTTTCTGCTATACGGAAAATAGCTCCTGAAAGGGTTGGTATCTACCTATGCTCATCCTCCGGCATGAAGCGCCTACGGAAAGCCAAGCAAATAAGAAACCAAAACACCATTGTAACGCTCGATGCGATGCCTATTGAAGCATTGCGTAAAGAATTTAAAATAGTAAAAAAATCCAAACTTGAAACTTGCGAAGCCATTTCTCGCATGAATAAGAGAGAAGAAATCAAAACAATCTTCAGGCGACACATCATCCAGAAGTATGGTAGCCAGACCAATCACATGAAAAGCGAGATCAGTGAACTACTTACCCTAGATGATGTATTCTCTTTAGGCTTAGCCCCTAACAAATTAGACTCGTAGCTCTTCAACCCTACGGATCATGTAGTTGCACGCTCGGACGGATATCCAGAAAGACGGGCTAATGCCTGAAGGACTTCCAGCAGCGGCACTTGATATCTCATTGTCGCCCCAGCTACCATTCGAAACATAATTCGAGCTCTTCATAACCTGTTTTGCGCACCAAATGTACGAACCAACATCCCGTCGCTTTCGGTAATAATAAAATCTTGTCGCGGTGCAAAAATCAATGCGTGGGACAAAGGTGCCGCCTCGCATTTCAATTTGCTTAACATTGATTGAAGCATAGTCTCCAAACTGCAGCATTGGCCGGTTATGGCGAAGAGACAGAAACAGTGACTGCTCGTATATCTCAAAATCCCCCTCCTCATCTTTACCTTCAGCAGATACTTGGTAGGGGAACGAGCCAGCAATACAAAGAATCTTCTCAAGCCATTCAATAGAACTTGGCAGTGAGGATATCTTATTGAAAGCTCGCTGATAATTATTTGTAATTGGCAATAAGCTAGACTTAGCTCGATCCCTAATACAGCCTTCGTCCAAAAGGATATAAAGTCGGGTGTCTCTCAGTTCCGAAGCGATCTCAGTTACTATATCTTCGTACTCATCATCTTCCAGGTCGGCAGGAAGACGCAAAGCCATCTTTTTGTACTTCGCCGTGACTGAAGCGACAAAGGCTTTGGCCTCACTCAAGTCTTCATCCTGCTCGAAGTTAACGTGAATCATAGGAACTATCTGCTCGCCACAATTCAACTCCAACCAACTTCTCCAGGATTCGTAGCCATTGACTGGCGACAAAATACTTTCTATCTGGGAGTTTTTTTGCTTGGAGTCTGTCGTCACATCTAAAATATAAGGAAGTTTTCCTTGGATATTTTTGATTTGCTCAAGGCGCTTAACAATATCGCCAATCGAGTTTTTCTTTGTAATTCTTGACTTAGTAATCTCATAGGTAGGAAGCATGTTCTTCCTATAAGAAACGTCGATAGCCGATATGGCTCTTAGTTCTGCATCTTTAGTCTTAAGTACGGGAAAATAAATGAAGCTATTCCAATCCATGTCCCTTCATTCCTAAATTTTTTGCTCGGACGCGCACTGCCAAGGTTGAGACCTTAAAGTGTTGTGCGATTTCTTCAATACTGCCGGATAATACCTTAACCTTATCTCTGAAAGCCGACTCTGGCATCAAAAGCTCGCTAGCGAATCGGTTGGCCTCAACCTCCATTGGATTGCTTTCGCCATTCCTGAAAAAATTTAGGTCTTTAAACTCGGCCTGCTGAAACCTGTGCCGAGAAAAGTGTGCGATTTCATGCGCAATAGTAAATCGTTGCCTATTAGGGTGGTGAAGCGCATTTACTTTTACCACCCAATCCTTGCCATTGTCAGCGAGACTCAGCATTCCTGATACATCGTCATTCATTGGGACGCTTAAGAGTCTAATACCCAAAACGGAAAGAAGAGCCTTTACATCCAAAGGAGATGTGTCGACTTCGTGCTGCGCGGCAAGAGCGAGCAACTGATCAACTGTAAACCTCTCATCCGCCGAAGGAACTTCACTTTGATGCGAAGTTTCGGCCGATTTGAACTTACCACTCTTCCGGATAAAAGCCATTTACCTACCTACCTACTCTGTAATCTTACCGTCGCGGCCATCACAGGTCTCAGCTCTATCGAGCTCTGCAAGCCTGCTACTAACTTGGATTATAGCATCTTCAGACACCTTAATCCTAGTTTCATGATCGGAAACTATAGCTCCTTGTTCAGACAACCCGTCGAACACATCCCCATAAATAGCATTAAGTTTATTAAGCTCCTTCTTTGCTTTTCGCTCTACAATTTTTGTAAGCCCGCCAGTACTAGAAAACTCATCAAAGTGGGCTTTTGACTCTTTAACAACTTCTGCCTTGGATGAGCTTCTGATAATGACAAACGCCCCACCGACAATGGCAGCGTTCAAGGCAATCAAAATACTGACCATCGTTTGATAGAATGATACTTGCAGGGACCAAAGCGTATCCACGGAGATCAGAGTCTTCTCTCTGATCATTCGCTCGACAACTAACTGCTCATAGCTATCAAGCTCTTTTATATCTCGGGCAGGGACGTATTGAGAATGGGTAATTAAAATATCTGACACTGGAGCAAAATGTAGCACGGCCAGTACCACGATTAAGGCGATACATGTTGATAGAACGCTTGATGCAAAAAGATCCTTCATCTGGAAATCCATTCACTATGGCCGAAAACACCCACCATGCTGGTTAAAAAGCGGCCCTAAAGCACCGCGCGCAGCTTAGGTAGCGAAGTGATGCTACCGCCGAGTTAATCCAGCTGTCTACGCAATCGCGTGGGGCGCTTAGGTAGGTACCGTGCATTGAGATTTTTGTGTGTGGCGCTGCGGGTCTTCACACCTCCCTTCGGTACACCGAGGGTACACCTCTTAGCTATCGACAGTTTTCACTAACTACGCTGAGCCTCAGTAGCTACGGTAGCTTCAGCTTGCAGTGCCTGTGCTACCCTGCGCCAGATTTTGCTTGACTTGCAGGCTCGCGAGTCAACTCAGATTTATCTGATCGCAGACGGGGGAGGGGAACAAACTACAACCGATGTCGCGGCGCTCCTCGGTGTGTTCACCCTGAACTCCGCCTTCAACAAAGAGGATGGCACCAGATGAAAGACCGTCCACACGACGAGGCAATGGCCGAACAGTTCTACGCTGATCCGGCCTATGCCGCCGAACTGCTGGCCGAAGTGCGCCGAAACGGCGACTCTACCGAGCTTGCCATCTTATTGCGACAGTTGGCCAAGGTGGTCGGGCAGGACAACAGGTGGAGCCCTGCCGATGCGGAACACACGCTACCGCTTTCATAGCAGGATATGGCATATTTCATGGTATTAGTGACATTTTTTCGTATAAGCTATTGATATTGCTCATATATTTTTCGTTGGTAACAATGAGTGGGAATGAGTTGAACAACAAGGGCGCCGCAAGGCGCCCTTGTTGTATCTGGGAATGGCGATGACCTTCCTGCGACAAGACTTCACTTAATCTTTCGCATTTGCAGGTGTATCGTATTCGCCCTTCATCGCCAGCCGTGCTGGCAGCTTGATTGCGCTTAAACGAGGTACCCGCACCGATGTCCTTCACCCGTCGACAAATGCTCAAGGGCCTCACCGGCCTGGTTGTAGTAGGCCTGGGCGCCGGAGGCGCAGCGCGGTACTGGCTGGGCAAGGTCGAGGACGAGAATGCCGGGCACGACTACGAGCTGATCGCGGCGCCCCTGGAGGTCGAGCTTGTGCCCGGCTTCAAGACCGAGGCCTGGGCGTTCGGCCCGTCTGCGCCAGGCACCGAGTTGCGGGTTCGCCAAGGCACCTGGTTGCGGGTACGCTTCATCAACCACCTGCCGGTGGAAACCACCATTCACTGGCATGGCATCCGTCTGCCGCTGGAAATGGACGGTGTGCCGTATGTGTCGCAGTTGCCGGTCAAGCCGGGCGAGTATTTCGACTACAAGTTCCGCGTGCCTGACGCCGGTAGCTACTGGTACCACCCGCACGTCAGCAGCTCTGAAGAACTCGGCCGCGGCCTGGTCGGCCCGCTGATCGTCGAGGAGCGTGAGCCCACCGGTTTTTTGCATGAGCGCACGCTGAGCCTGAAGAACTGGCACGTGGACGAGCAGGGTGCCTGGCTGCCGTTCAGCATCCCCCGCGAAGCGGCGCGCAATGGTACCGCCGGCCGGCTGATCACCATAAATGGCCAGGC
Organism: Lelliottia jeotgali; assembly: GCF_977070485.1. NCBI lineage: Bacteria > Pseudomonadati > Pseudomonadota > Gammaproteobacteria > Enterobacterales > Enterobacteriaceae > Lelliottia > Lelliottia jeotgali. Next base: position 187,427 of record NZ_CDRVFO010000009.1, on the reverse strand, counting down.
TGACTCGGTCACCGAATTACCGGCCGGGCAGGTGGTGCGCCTGCGTCTGCTCAACCTGGACAACACCTGGACCTACCGCCTGAACCTCAAGGGCGGCAATCACGAGGCCAGAATCTACGCCCTCGATGGTAACCCGGTCACCCCGCGTGTGCTCGATGACGAGTACTGGCTGGGGCCAGGCATGCGTATCTGCCTGGCGATCCGCATCCCCGAGGCAGGTGAAGAGATTTCCCTGCGCGACGGCTTCGTGCGCTTGGGCACTTTGCGCTCGGTACCCAGCAACGATGCGCCCGGCGACTGGCCGCCTGCCTTGCCGCCAAACCCGGTGGCCGAGCCGGACCTGGAGAATGCCGAGAAGCTGAACTTCAATTTCGAATGGGTGGGCAAGGTTTCGGTCAACACCGAAAATGGCAGGCCGCCGAGCCTTTGGCAGATCAATGGTCAAGCCTGGGACATCACCGACAAGACCTGCGCCGACCGGCCGATCGCCACGCTGCAACAAGGCAAGAGCTACATCTTCGAGTTGAAGAACATGACTCAGTACCAGCACCCGATCCACCTGCATGGCATGAGCTTCAAGGTCATTGCCTCCAACAGGCACAAGATCGTCGAGCCTTGGTTCACCGATACCTACCTGCTGGGCAAGAACGAGCGGGCCCAGGTGGCGCTTGTGGCCGATAATCCAGGCACCTGGATGTTCCACTGCCATGTCATCGACCACATGGAAACCGGCCTGATGGCTGCGATTGCGGTGGTCTGATGCGCCCACAGATCATCGATCGCAGCCGTGATCAGGAATTCATGCGCATGGCCCTGGACCTGGCGGCACAAGGTGCCGCGCTGGGCGAGGTGCCGGTGGGTGCGGTGCTGGTGCAGCACGGCCAGGTGATCGGGCAGGGCTTCAACCGGCCGATCATCGACAGCGACCCCAGTGCCCATGCCGAGATGGTCGCCATCCGCGCGGCGGCAAAGTCTGCGAGCAATTATCGGCTACCGGGCAGCACCCTTTATGTGACCCTGGAGCCTTGCAGCATGTGTGCAGGGCTGATCGTGCATTCGCGGGTGGCCCGGGTGGTGTATGGCGCGCTGGAGCCCAAGGCCGGCATCGTGCAGAGCCAGGGGCAATTTTTCAGCCAGGGCTTCCTGAACCATCGGGTAATGTTCGAAGGAGGGGTGCTGGCCGAGGAATGTGGCGCAATATTGAGCGAATTCTTCAAGGCGCGGCGCGCCAAGTCGTAGGAGCGGCCTTGTGTCGCGAAAGGGCTGCAAGGCAGCCCCGCCTTTCATGCCTCAATATTGAACCCGGGACAGCTGTGCGCCCCTTTCGCAACACAAGGCAGCGCCTACATCGGCGGTGACTGTTCCGCCGGTTTGTCCTTGTTGACCCCCGGCACGTGCAGGTTGCCCTCGGCCACCTGGCCCTCGAGCTGCGGCTGGGTCACCCAGGTGAGGATGTCGTAGTAGCGACGGATGTTCGCCACGAAATGCACCGGCTCGCCACCACGGGCGTAACCGTACTTGGTCTGGCGGTACCACTGTTTCTGCGACAGGCGCGGTAGCATCTTCTTCACGTCCAGCCACTTGTTCGGGTTGAGCTTTTCTCGTTTGGCCAGCGTGCGCGCGTCTTCAAGGTGGCCGCTGCCGACGTTGTAGGCCGCCAGGGCGAACCAGGTACGGTCTGGCTCCTTGATGCTGTCGTCAAGCTGCTGCTTGACCAGCATGAAGTATTTGGCACCACCTTTGATGCTCTGCCTCGCGTCCAGGCGGTTGGACACGCCCATCGCCTGGGCGGTGCGCTGGGTCAGCATCATCAGGCCGCGTACGCCGGTCTTGGAAGTGACTTCCGGTTGCCACAAGGATTCCTGATAACCGATCGCGGCCAACAGGCGCCAGTCCACCTGCTCGACCTTGGCGTAGCTCTTGAAGTATTTTTCGTATTTGGGCAGGCGCTGCTGCAAATGCTGCGCAAATGTGTAGGCGCCCACGTAACCGAGCACGTCGACGTGGCCGTAATAGCGGTCTTTCAAACGCTGGAGCGTGCCGTTTTTCTGCGATTTGTCGAGGAATTCGTTGACTTCGTTCAGCAGGCTGTTGTCTTCGCCCGGGCCGACCGCCCAGCGTTGGTTGCGGGTTTCGCCAAGGTCGAAGGCCACCCGCACGTTGGGGAAGTACACCTGGTTCATTGCCAGTTCGTTGGAGTCGACTAGCGTCAGGTCGACCTGCCCTTCATCGACCATGCGCAACAAGTCGACCACCTCGACCGCGTCGGACTCTTCGTATTCCAGGCCCGGATACCGCCTTTTCAGTTCGGCAAGCTGGTCGGCGTGGCTGCTGCCTTTGAGCACCATGATTTTCTTGCCGACCAGGCCCTTGGGGTCTGTTGGGCGCGAGCGTCCGTTGCGATAGATGACCTGAGGGGTCACTTCCAGGTAAGGATGGGAGAACCTGGCCTGGGTCTTGCGCCGCTCGCTGCTGACCAGGCCGGCCGCTGCCAGCACCGGACCGGACGGTTTACCCAGGTCGTCGAAAAGTTCGTCGAGGTTGTCGGCGGTCTCGATCTCCAGCTTGACGCCAAGATCGTCGGCGAAACGCTTGACCAGTTCGTACTCGAAGCCGGTTTCACCATTGCGGTCCTGGAAATAAGTGGCCGGGCTGTTGCGGGTGATCACGCGCAGCACGCCGTCCTCCTTCACGCGCTCGAGGGTGCTGGGTTTTTCAACGCAGGCACCGAGCAACAGAAAGAGACCGGTTGCGAAAAGCCATTTGGCGCAACGCTGGCGCAAAGCAGTATGGGCGAACATAGCTTGCAGTATACGCAAAGGACGGGGGGCGCCATATCTCGACAACTGCCAGGTTGTCTGGTAGCGCGTTCTGTGATGCAAGCAGCAAGCGGCAAGAAAAATGCGACCTGCGCGCCACCTGTTTTTTCTTGTAGCTTGCAGCTTGCGGCTTGTCGCTTTTTTTGACCCCGAAGTCCGGTTCCGCCGCCCGGCAGCATTGCCCTCTGGCGGGTGCCGCAAGCCGCGGAATTAGGCTAGAATGCACGGCCTCTAAGCACACCCCTTCCTGAGGCTGTCCCGACGATGTTGATCCTGCGCGGCGCTCCTGCCCTTTCTGCCTTTCGCCACGGTAAATTACTCGAGCAACTGAGCCAGAAAGTCCCCGCTGTTACTGGTTTGTATGCCGAATTTGCCCACTTCGCCGATGTCGACGGCGAGCTGACCGCCGACCAGCAGCAGGTGCTGGGCCGTCTGCTCAAGTACGGCCCGAGCGTGCCGGTGCAGGAGCCGACTGGCCGCCTGTTCCTGGTCGTGCCGCGCCTGGGCACCATCTCGCCCTGGGCCAGCAAGGCCAGCGACATCGCCCACAACTGCGGCCTGCAGTCGATCCAGCGCCTGGAGCGCGGCATCGCCTACTACGTTGCCGGTGACCTGAGCGACGCCGACGCCGCCGTTGTCGCCGCCGAACTGCACGACCGCATGACCCAGCGTGTGCTCGCACAGCTGGAGCAGGCGAGCGACCTGTTCAGCCACGCCCAGCCCAAGCCGATGACGTCGGTCGATATCCTGGCCGGTGGCCGCGACGCGCTGGCCAAGGCCAACATCGAGCTGGGCCTGGCCCTGGCCGAAGACGAGATCGACTACCTGGTCAACGCCTTCCAGGGCCTCAAACGCAACCCGAACGACATCGAACTGATGATGTTCGCCCAGGCCAACTCCGAACACTGCCGCCACAAGATCTTCAACGCCAGTTGGGACATCGACGGCCAGGCTCAGGAAAAGAGCCTGTTCGGCATGATCAAGAACACCTACCAGATGCACAGCGAAGGCGTGCTGTCTGCGTACAAGGACAACGCCTCGGTGATCGTCGGCAACGTTGCCGGTCGTTTCTTCCCGAACCCTGAGACCCGCCAGTACGGCGCGGTGCAGGAGCCGGTGCACATCCTGATGAAGGTCGAGACGCACAACCACCCGACCGCCATCGCTCCGTTCTCCGGCGCCTCCACCGGCTCTGGTGGCGAAATCCGTGACGAAGGTGCAACCGGCCGTGGCGCCAAGCCAAAAGCCGGCCTGACCGGCTTCACCGTGTCCAACCTGCGCATCCCGGGCTTCGAACAGCCATGGGAGCAGGCGTACGGTAAACCTGAGCGTATCGTTGACGCCCTCGACATCATGATCGAAGGCCCGCTGGGTGGCGCAGCGTTCAACAACGAATTCGGTCGCCCGGCTCTGACCGGCTACTTCCGTACCTTCGAGCAGGCCATCAACACCCCGCACGGTGAAGAAGTGCGCGGCTACCACAAGCCGATCATGCTGGCCGGCGGTATGGGCAACATCCGTGAAGACCACGTACAGAAGGCCGAAATCACCGTCGGCGCCAAGCTGATCGTGCTCGGTGGCCCGGCCATGCTGATCGGCCTGGGCGGCGGCGCCGCTTCGTCGGTCGCCACCGGTGCCAGCTCGGCGGACCTGGACTTCGCCTCGGTGCAGCGCGAAAACCCGGAAATGGAGCGCCGTTGCCAGGAGGTCATCGACCGTTGCTGGCAGCTGGGCGACAAGAACCCGATCGCCTTCATCCATGACGTCGGCGCCGGCGGTATTTCCAACGCCTTCCCTGAACTGGTGAACGACGGTGGCCGCGGTGGCCGCTTCGAACTGCGCAACGTGCCCAATGACGAGCCGGGCATGGCCCCGCACGAAATCTGGAGCAACGAATCGCAGGAGCGTTATGTGCTGGCCGTCAGCGCTGTTGACTTCGAGCGCTTCCAGGCTATCTGTGAGCGCGAGCGCTGCCCGTTCGCCGTCGTTGGCGAGGCGACCGAAGAGCCGCACCTGACCGTGACCGACAGCCACTTCGGCAATACGCCGGTGGACATGCCGCTTGACGTGCTGCTGGGCAAGCCGCCGCGCATGCACCGTTCGGTGACCCGCGAAGCTGAACTGGGCGATGATTTCGACCCGAGCAAGGTAGACCTGGACAGCGCCGTGCAGCGTGTCCTGAACCACCCGGCGGTTGCGAGCAAAAGCTTCCTGATCACCATCGGCGACCGCACCATCACCGGCCTGGTGGCCCGCGACCAGATGGTCGGCCCGTGGCAGGTACCGGTGGCCGACTGCGCCGTCACGGCCACCAGCTTCGACGTGTACACCGGTGAAGCCATGGCCATGGGTGAGCGCACGCCGCTGGCAGTGCTCGACGCGCCAGCGTCCGGCCGTATGGCGATCGGTGAAACCCTGACCAACCTGGCTGCAGCGCAGATTGAAAAGCTGTCCGACATCAAACTGTCGGCCAACTGGATGTCCGCTGCCGGCCACCCAGGTGAAGACGCCCGTCTGTACGACACCGTCAAGGCTGTCGGTATGGAGTTGTGCCCGGAGCTGGGCCTGACCATTCCGGTAGGCAAGGACTCCATGTCGATGAAGACCAAGTGGAGTGAAGACGGCGTCGAGAAGAGCGTCACTTCGCCAATGTCGCTGATCATCACCGGCTTCGCCCCGGTCACCGACATCCGCAAGACCCTGACCCCGCAACTGCGCATGGACAAGGGTGAGACGGACCTGATCCTGATCGACCTGGGCCGCGGCAAGAACCGCATGGGCGCTTCGATCCTGGCCCAGACCTTTGGCAAGATCGCCGCCCAGGCTCCGGACGTCGACGACGCCGAAGACCTCAAGGCGTTCTTCGCGGTGATCCAAGGCCTGAACGCCGACGGCCACCTGCTGGCCTACCACGACCGTTCCGACGGCGGTCTGCTGACTACCGTGCTGGAAATGGCCTTCGCCGGCCACTGCGGTCTCGATCTGCAACTGGACCCGCTGACCGACAACAGCAATGACGTGCCGGCCATCCTCTTCAACGAAGAACTGGGCGCAGTCATCCAGGTTCGCCAGGATGCAACCCCGGACGTGCTGGCGCAGTTCAGCGCCGCAGGCCTGGGTGAAGGTTGCGTGGCGGTGATCGGCAAACCGGTCAACAACGCCGAGGTGTCCATCAGCCTGAACGGGCAAGTGCTGTTCGACGACGACCGTCGCATGCTGCAGCGCCAGTGGGCTGAGACCAGCTACCAGGTTCAGCGCCTGCGTGACAACGCCGACTGCGCCGACCAGGAGTTCGACGCGCTTCTCGAAGAAGACAACCCTGGCCTGTCGGTCAAGGTTGGTTACGACGTCAACGAGGACATCGCTGCGCCGTACATCAAGAAGGGTGTGCGCCCGCAAGTGGCGATCCTGCGTGAGCAGGGCGTCAACGGCCAGGTCGAGATGGCTGCCGCCTTCGACCGCGCCGGCTTCGCCGCCATCGATGTGCACATGAGCGACATCCTCGCTGGCCGCGTCGACTTCGAAGCCTTCAAGGGCCTGGTTGCCTGCGGTGGCTTCTCCTACGGTGACGTGCTGGGTGCCGGTGAAGGCTGGGCCAAGTCGGCCTTGTTCAACGCCCGTGCCCGTGATGCATTCCAGGCCTTTTTCGAGCGTACCGACAGCTTCGCCCTTGGCGTGTGCAATGGTTGCCAGATGATGTCCAACCTTCACGAGCTGATTCCGGGCACCGAGTACTGGCCGCACTTCGTGCGCAACCGTTCGGAGCAGTTCGAAGCCCGTGTGGCCATGGTCGAGGTGCAGAAGTCCAACTCGATCTTCCTGCAGGGCATGGCCGGTTCGCGCATGCCGATCGCCATTGCTCACGGCGAAGGCCATGCCGAATTCGCCAGCGAAGAGGCACTGCTGGAAGCCGACCTGTCCGGTTGCGTGGCGCTGCGCTATGTCGACAACCACGGCAAGGTCACCGAAGCCTACCCGGCTAACCCGAACGGCTCGCCGCGTGGTATCACCGGCCTGACCAGCCGCGACGGCCGCGTGACCATCATGATGCCGCACCCGGAGCGCGTGTTCCGCGCCGTGCAGAACTCCTGGCGCCCGGATGAGTGGCAGGAAGACGCCGCTCTGATGCGTATGTTCCGCAACGCGCGCGTCTGGGTGAACTAAGGCGTGTACAAGCTCGCCTTCTTCGTCCCGGCCAGCCACGTCGACGTGGTCAAGGCCGCCGTGTTCGCCGCCGGTGGCGGCCGTATCGGCGGCTACGACCACTGCGCCTGGCAAACCCTGGGCCACGGCCAGTTTCGCCCATTGGACGGCAGCCAGCCGTTCCTTGGGCAAACCGGCCAGGTCGAGGTGGTGGAGGAATGGAAAGTGGAGCTGGTAGTGGCCGACGACCTGATTGCACAGGTCGTCGCTGCGCTCAGGCAGAGCCATCCTTACGAAACACCGGCCTACGAAGTCTGGCGCCTCGCCGACTTCTAGACCGAGCTGAGCTCATCGCCGGCTTGCCGGCGATGAACCCGCTTCATTCAGCGACGCTCTGCGGCGCTTGCCCCTCCCGCCGCAACCCCGCACACGCCAGCAACCCCACCTCGAACAGCACCCACATCGGCACCGCCAGCATGGTCTGTGAAAACACATCCGGCGGCGTCAGGATCATCCCCACCACAAAGCAGCCGACGATCACGTAGGGCCTGCTGCGCCGCAACGTGGCCACATCGGCCAGCCCCACCCACACCACGATGAACGTTGCCACCGGGATCTCGAAGGCCAGGCCGAACGCCAGGAACAGCGCCATGATGAAGTCCAGGTACTGGCTGATGTCGGTCATCATCGCTACGCCGTCCGGCGTCACGCTGGCAAAAAAGCCGAACATCATCGGGAATACCAGGTAGAAGGCGAACGCCATGCCGGCGTAGAACAGCACGATGCTCGACACCAGCAAGGGCAGGGCGATGCGCCGCTCGCGGCGGTAAAGGCCCGGCGCAAGAAAGCCCCAGGCCTGATGCAGCAGCAGCGGCATGGCCACGAACAGCGCGCACATCGCAGTCAGCTTGAACGGTGTGAGAAACGGCGAGGTGACACTGGTGGCGATCATGCTGGCGCCTTCCGGGAGGAAGCGGCGCAGCGGTTCGGAAATCAGTGTGTAGAGCTGCTGGGCGAAGGGGAACAGGCCGGCGAACACCAGCGCGACCAGTAGCAGGCAGCGCACCAGGCGCTTGCGCAGGTCGCGCAGGTGACCGGTGAGCGGCATGTGTGCCGCCGGGTCCAGGGCGATACTCATGAGGTGGTCTCCCGAATGACCGTGACCGTTGCAGCGTCAGTGGCCGGTTCCGCCTTGAGGCTGATGCCCTGGCGCAGCTCCTGCTCGAGGCGTTGCAATGGCGCGCTGTCGAGGTTGGGCATGTCGATTTCGCGTTCCATCTGCGCGCGCAAACCCTGCATTGCCCGACGCGCCTGGCCCAGGCCACGGCCCAGAGTGCGCGCAGCGACCGGCAAGCGTTCCGGGCCAAGCACCAGCAGCGCGACGATGCCCACCAGCAGCATCTCGCTGAAGCCTACCTCGAACATCAGGCCTGCCGATCCGCTTGCTGCTGTGGCACAGGCGAACGGGTCAGTGGCTCCTGTTGTACCTGCTGCGGTGCAGTTTGGGTGCTGGCATCGCTGTCGCCCCCCATGGACTTGCGAAAGCCCTGGATCGCTTCGCCAACATCACTGCCCAGACCCTTGAGGCGTTTAGTGCCAAACAGCAGAAACACGATCATCAGTACGATCACCAGTTGCCAGATTCCGATGCCACCCATTACGACCACTCCTGTAAGGCCATGAAAAGAAAGGCCAATCCTGCCTCGCGTAGATGACGCGAACATGACTGCAAGGTATTTGCAATCTGCCTGCAACAACTCCCCTGTTGACTGGCGCCTTGTTCGATAAGAGGAGTGCTGCGCCATGGGTGGCAAGCGACAGCAGGGCGCCGCACTGCTGATGGTGTTGGTGGTACTGGCGATGCTCGCGGCGGGGATGGCCTGGCTGATGGAGGATGGGCGGCGCCAGGTCGATGACGTGCAGTTGCTGCGCCAGCGAGTACAGGTGCGGGCCATGGAACAGGCTGGCCTGGCCTATGCCGAGCAGGCCTTGCGTGACCCCGCCTGGCGGCTTAGCCCGCTGTTCTGGCAGGCGCTGCGGGGGCAACCTTTGAACTACGACTTTGGCGCCGGCCAGGCACAACTGCGGGTGTACGACCAGCACACCTGTTTCAACGTCAACGCGCTGCTGGGGGATGACGGTGAACGTGCCGAGCGCCAGCTACGGCGTTTGCTGGGTGACAACATGGCCGCGCAACGTCTGGTCGACGCCTTGGCAGACTGGCTCGACAGCGACAGCGATGCGCGCCTGCAGGGCGCCGAGAGTGCTCAGTATCTGCGCCAGCAGCCGCCTCGTCTGGCTGCCAATCAGCCGATGCTGGATACCAGTGAGTTGAACCTGCTGCTCGAACCGGATGCCTCCCGCCAGCGCCGTTATCCAATGTTGTGTGCTTTGCCGCAGACCACCGGCTGGCGCCTGAATGCCAATGCTGTAGGCCTGGAGCATCTGCCATTGCTGGAGGCGCTTTATGAAGGGCGGTATCCCCGTTCGTTGCTCAGCCGCATCGTCAGTGGTCGGCCGGCGTCGGGCTATGTAGATGCTGCGGCGTTGCGTCAGGCGCTGGGGGCGGTGGATGACGAAACGTTTGAGCGGTTGAGCGAAGGGTTGCTGCTCAACAGTGGGCATTTTCAGTTGCAGCTTTCGTTCGAAGAACAGGGCAGGACGATACGCAGCGCCTTTGAGCTTGAGGCCTTGGGGGTGGTGCAGTGGCATGCGCGGGTGCCTGCGCAGCAGGTGCGGGTGAAGAGTCGGGCGCCAATGGCCTGGTGATCATGTTCAAGGCTGCCGTGCAGCCCAATCGCCGGCAAGCCGGCTCCCACACCTGTAGGAGCCGGCTTGCCGGCGATTGGGCCGCGCAGCGGCCCTGATGCAGAAACGGATCAGACAGTCCCGATCTCTCCGCCATCATCGCGCTGGATCACCACGGTCGAAGCCCTCGGCCGTACCGTGGTCCCCGCTGGGGTTACATCGGTGGCCTTGTCGGTGTACGGCCAGTTCTCCGGGTGCTGGATATTGACGAACATCGACTTGTTGTCCGGGCTGAAGGCAATCCCGGTCACCTCGCAGCCGTTCGGCCCGACGAAGAAGCGGCGCAAGTCCACCTGGTTCTGGGCATTGACCGGTACTTGGTTGCCAGCGGCATCCACCAGGTCGGTAGGGATCACTGCCAGCAACTGATCGTTGGTGTAATCGGTGACCGTGCTCTCGCCGTTGTCAGTCTCGAACCACAACACGCCACGGCTATCGAAGCTCATGCCGTCGGGGCTGGCGAACTGGTTGAGCTCGGTCAGGCCCGAGCGGTTGATGTCAGCGGTGCCTGCGGCGTTGGCGCCGAACACGAAGATGTCCCAGGTGAAGCTCGCGTGATCGTCGCTGTCGTGCCAGCGGATGATGTGGCCGTGGCGGTTCGGGCCACGCGGGTTGGCCGCATCGACTTTTTCCGGGGTGCGCGCGCTGTTGTTGGTCAGGGTCAGGTAGACGTCGCCATTGAGCGGGTTGACCGCTGTCCATTCCGGGCGGTCCATCGGCGTTGCACCCACTGCATCGCCTGCACCACGGGTGTTGAGGATGATGCCTGCCAGGTCGCCGTACAGCGCCCCGAGGGTGCTGCCGGCAGTGGTAGCGGTGGTCACGTCGAGCAGAATCCACTCGCCCGTGCCGTCTGCATTGAAGCGGGCCACATAAAGCTTGCCCTGGTCCATGTACTTGGCGCCGGTGGCCAAGCGGTCGGCCGGGCTTGCGTCGGCGGCATCCCACACGGCGGTGGAGACGAACTTGTACAGGTACTCGTTATTGGAGTCGTCGCCCATGTACCAGACCAGCGGTTTACCGGCCACCGGCAGGCCCGGGCAGCAACCTTCGTGGCGGAAGCGGCCGAGTGCGGTGCGCTTGGTGGCCAGGGTGCTGCTGTTGTACGGGTCGATTTCGACGATGTAGCCATAGGTGCTGGCTTCGTTGCGGTAGTCGTCGGTGGCGCTGGCACCTTTGATGGTCACGTCGAAGCGGGCGAACTCATCGTTTTCTTCGGTGTTGTCACCAGCAGCGGTCTCCCACTTGTACTGGCCGGTGGAGGTGCCTACACCGATGCGTCGCTGGTCCTCCGGACGAGTATCCTTGTTGACGAAAATGCCAGGCCAGTTCTCTTCGCAGGTCAGGTAAGTGCCCCACGGGGTGTAGCCGTTGCCGCAGTTGTTGTTGGTGCCGCGGCAGTGCGTGCCGTCAGCCGAATACTTGGTCTTGACGTGGTCCGTGCCACGCAGCGGGCCAGTGATTTCCATGCGTGAGGCGGTGGTGAAACGGCGGTTGAGCGGGTCGTTGTCGACCACCTGCCAGCGCCCGTTGAGCTTCTGCAGGCGCACCACGCCGGCACCGTGGGCGTTGATTTCCTTGCGCACTTCTTCGGCCGGGCGATTGCCGCTGGCGTCGGTGGTCGGGCCGTTGGGGTGCAGGGCGGCGGCATCGATGTATTCGAAGTTGATCGCCAGCAGGCCGTCTTCGGAACTGCCATTGATGGGGAAGAAGTGCATGCCGTCATGGTGCATGCCCATGGCGTTGGCCTGGTCGCTGGAGGTATTGCTGCCGTCCGGTTTCCAGGGGTTGCCGTTGCTGTTGATCGGCGTGCCCCACGGTGCCAGCACGTAGGCACTGTAGCCGGCGGCGACGACACAGGCGTCGGTGCGCGAACCCGCGATGGACTGGAAGCCCAGCGCCAGTTTCGGTACTTCAGGTTCGGTAACCGGCGGCTCGGTTGCCGGGTCATCGTTGTCGGAACCGCCACCACTGTCGAAGCAGCCGGTCAGGCCGGTACCGGCAATCATGGCGATAGCGGCACCCAGGCTGCCGCGCATCACGCTGCGACGGCTTAGGTAGGCGTCCATGACGCTGGCCATCGGCAGGTTGCCACTGTGGTTGCGGTCCAGGTTGTCGCCGGTTTCTCGACTCATCAGGGTGTCCTTGTATTGGCTGAGTTGGAAGAAACCGCGACTTTAGTGCGCAAAGATGATGATTCTTTGGCAGAAATATTAACGTCGCTTTAAAACATTAAGTTCTTATCGCTGTGCCAGACAGAACAATCTGGAATGGTTGTCGGATTTCTGCCATCAAACTGTAATGCCAACGCCGCAACATCCGGGGCCCAAAGAGAACTCGGATAAGGATGGCGGGCCCGATGGCAAGCAGTGTGTACAGGCGCGAAATGATCAGATGGAAGGGTGTCGGTGCCCTGGCACCGTTGCTCGGTGCCTGTTCTGCATTCCCGGGCCAGCGCGGCGGCAATGCCAGCCTGGACCTGTTGTACGTCGCCGACACCCTCGATGCGCGCCAGCCCGGCCAGCCCGTGGTGCCGGCAACCCGCCTGGGCCCGGTCAGCCACTTGGGCCGGGCTCCCTGGATGACCGGCGCCAGCGCCAGCGTGGCGCACCCTCAACTCGCGCCCTTGCTCGATGCCAGCCAGGCGGCCGGCGTGCAGCTGGGTGGTTATGCCGTGCTCGCGGCCCTGTTGGAACAACTGCGCGCCGAGGTGGGGCCGGGCAATAGCCTGACTCTCGAAAACGGCCAGGGCTGGAACGGCAGTGGCCTGGCCTATTTGACCCAGGGCGAGAGCGGTGTGCAGGGCAGCCAACTGTTGGGCAGCGAAGCCCGTGTGAGCAGTGATGAACGCGTGCTTTGGCCACAGCGCAGTGCTGCCCTTTACCACCAGTCTTCAGCGATGACGCTTGCTGCGGGTATTGCCGACGAACAACGCAAAACCTTGGGCCTGGAGCCTCTGCACGTGTTCGAGCGCGGCGGTGCACGCATCGCCGTGGTGGGCGTCACCGACCCTTACGCCCAGGACCAGAAATCCTCTCTCAAACAGTGGTACCAATCGCTGCTGCCGACCTTCGAGCAGGCCCGCCGCGAAGCGGACCTGGTGGTGGCGCTGGCGGATGTCGGCACCGGCCCGGGCCTGTGGCTGGCCGAGCGCGTGGCGCAGATCGACGTGCTGCTCTGCGCGCGTGGCCAGGACCTGTGGCCCACACCTGTGCAGGCAACCCAGGCCAGCGGCCGCCGCATACCTGTGTTGTTTGCAGGTTGCCGGGGCAGTGGTGCGTTTCGCCTGCGTTGCCAACAGGTCGCCGGGCAATGGCAGTTCGATGGGCGCTTCTTTCCGGCATTGGCCCAGCAACTCTCACCCGCAGCGCAGTTGCGCGCCAACCAGTTGCAGGCCGAGTTGCGCCAGCAGCGCGCAGGCCATGCAGCGTGGCTCGACCAGCCGCTGGCGGTTGCGCCACAGGCGCTGTGGCGTCGCGACACGCGTGGCGGTAGTTGGGACCGTTTGCTGCACCAGGCCCTGGCCGATGACAGCAGCATGCCGGTGCTGTTGCCGGGCCTGCGCTATGACTACCCATTGGCCGCTGGCGAGGCCATCACGCGCGAGCACCTGATCAGCCTCACCGGCGGCTACCCGGCACCGGTGGTCGAGGCGCCGGCCCGGCAGGTCGAGCAGGTGCTGGAAAACGCGGCCGAGCAACTGTTCGGTGACCCCTTGCTGCTGGACAACAGCCAGGACCTGCCACGCTGGCAGGGTCAGGCCTGGCGGGTGAGCTACAGCCCGCAAGGCAAGCGCATCACTGGCCTGGATCCGGTTCAGGGCCTGTGCCGCACCTTTGGTCTGCAATTCGAGCCCCAAGCCGGTGAGCCGTTGTGGCAGCGGGTCGAGGCCTGGCTCGGGCGACAGCGGCCGGGTTGGCAACTGGCGGCCTTGCAAGTACCGGAGGTGCGCTATGTGCAAGGCCACCCAGGCTGGCACCCACGGCAGTTGATGTCATGACACTCGCCGCTCGCCTGATGACCGGTGGCCTGCTGACGCTGGCCGGGTGGCTTGCCGCCCAATGCGTTTTGCAACTGGCGCGCCAGCCGCAACCGGCCAGCGCCCCGGTTGCCGTCGACGCCCCGCTGCCGGGGTTGCTGGTCGGCCATTGGCAGGCCCCGGGCGACGATGGCTCGATTGCGCTCACCCGTTTGCCATTGCAGTACCTCGGCGGCCTCAAGGCTCAGCCGTTGTCTGCCAGCGTCGTGGTGCTGCGCTACGGCCAGCAGGTGCGTACCTTGGGCCGCGGCCAGCGCCTGGCACCGGGGATCGTATTGCAGGACATCGACGCCGATGGCCTGATTTTCGACAACCAGGGGCGGCGCGAACGCTTGCCCTGGCCGCCACGCCCCGCCGTGACCGGCTTCAAGCGGCAAGGATGAACGATGCTGGTGAAATATTGCGTGGCGGCTGCCTTGACCCTGGCCCTTGCTGCGGCCTGGGCAGAAGAACCGGAAACCTTCGATGACAACGGCACCCCCCTTTACGAGGTGAACTTCGTCGACACCGAGCTGGGCGAATTCATCGACAGCGTGTCGCGCATCACCGGCACCACCTTCATCGTCGACCCGCGGGTCAAAGGCAAGGTCACGGTGCGTACCGTCGACCGCCACGATGCCGATGCCATCTACGACATCTTTCTAGCCCAGCTGCGTGCCCAAGGCTATGCCGCGGTCGATCTGCCCAATGGCAGTGTGAAGATCGTCCCCGACCAGGCCGCGCGCCTTGAACCGGTGCCGGTGGAAGCCGCCGGCAAGCACGGCGAAGGCAGTGATGGTGTGGCCACCCGCGTATTCAATGTGCGTAACGCCGCCAGCGAGCAGATGCTCGGTATTCTCAAGCCGCTGATCGACCCCCGTGTCGGTGTGATCACCCCTTATCCTGCGGCCAACCTGCTGGTGGTCACCGATTGGCGCAGCAACCTCGAACGCATCGACAGCCTGTTGCGCCAGCTTGACCAAGTCAGTGACGAACCCCTGAAGGTCATGCCGCTGCGCCATGCCAGCGCCGCCGATACCGCGCAGCTGCTGACCCGCCTGTTGGCCCGAGAGCAGGGTGCCGACAGCACCCAGGTGGTCGCTGACCCGCGCAGCAATGCCTTGCTGGTACGTGGCAGCACCGACCGTGTGCGTGCTTTGTTGGGCCAGCTCGATCAACCCAGTGAGAACCGGCACAGCAGCAACACGCAGGTGATCTACCTGCGCCATGCCAATGCTGGCGAAGTGGTGAAGGTGCTGCGCGGGCTGAGCCAGGAAGGCGTTGTGCCCAGCGAGGGAGCAGGCGAAGGCGAGGCCAAGGACAAGCCGGTGATGGCCGCCGCCAGCGATTCGGGCATACGCCTGGAGTACGAGGAGGGCACCAACGCCGTGGTCATGGTCGGCCCCGACAGCGAGCTGGCCGCCTACCGCTCCATCGTCGAGCAGCTGGACATCCGCCGCGCCCAGGTAGTGGTCGAGGCCATCATCGCCGAAGTGTCCGACAGCCGCGCCCAGGAGCTTGGCGTGCAGTGGCTGTTCGCCGACGAAAAGTTCGGCGCCGGCATCGTCAACTTCGGCAGCAACGGGGTGAACATCGCCAACATCGCGGGCGCCGCGGCCAGCGGCGACAACGAAGCGCTGGGCGACCTGCTGTCGGCCACGACAGGCGTGACTGCCGGCATCGGCCACTTCGGCGGTGGCTTCAACTTCGCCATGCTGATCAACGCACTGAAGGGCAAAAGCGGCTTCAACCTGCTGTCCACGCCGACCCTGCTGACCCTGGACAACGCCGAGGCATCGATCCTGGTCGGCCAGGAAGTGCCCTTCGTCACCGGCTCCGTGACGCAGAACAACGCCAACCCCTACCAGACCATCGAGCGCAAGGAAGTCGGGGTGAAGCTGCGCATCAAGCCGCAGATCAACATCGACAACAGCGTACGCCTGGATATCGTTCAGGAAGTCTCGTCGATCGCCGACTCCAGCGCCGCCAGCGATGTGATCACCAACAAGCGCGAGATCAAGACCAAGGTCATGGTCGAGGACAATGGCCTGGTGATTCTTGGCGGCCTGATCAGCGATGAGCTGAGCACCAGCGATCAACGCGTACCGTTTCTCGGGGATATTCCGGGGCTGGGCCGGCTGTTCCGTTCCGAGGCCAGCAAGAACACCAAGCAGAACCTGATGGTCTTCATCCGCCCGCGCATCCTGCGTGACGGGCCGAGCCTGGCGGGTTTGAGCGAAGACAAGTACCGCACCCTGCAGCAGACCACGCCGCTCAAGCTGCCTGGTCTTGCGCAGGACGGCCAGCTGCTGCGGGTGTTCCCGGCCAGCCGCGCGCGCCTGGACGGGGGGGACTGGTGATGCTGCCCTATCGCCTTGCGCGTCAGGCCGGGCTGGCCATGGCCCCGACGGATACCGGCTGGCAGTTGTGGCTGCGCCGCGATGCCGACAGTAACCAACTGCAGGAACTGCTGCGTGTGCATGGCCAGCCCGTGGCACTGCACTACCTGGAAGCTGCGGCGTTCGACGAACGCCTCGGCCAGTTGTATCAGGCTGGGGATGCTGCCACCGAAGCACTGATTGAAGGTATCGGCGAACAGGTTGATCTGGACAGCCTGATGAGCGAAATGCCGCGCATCGAGGACCTGCTCGAAAGCGATGATGAAGCCCCGGTGATCCGCCTGATCAACGGCCTGTTCGGCCAGGCCCTGCGCCTGCGCGCTTCGGACATTCATATCGAGACCTTTGAGCAGAGCCTGGTGGTGCGCCTGCGTGTCGACGGCCACCTGCGTGAGGTGTTGCGCCCGCCGCGCGCGTTGTCGGCCATGCTGGTGTCGCGGATCAAGGTCATGGCGCGCCTGGACATCGCCGAGAAGCGCCAGCCCCAGGACGGTCGCATCACCTTGCGCGCCGCCGGGCGTGAGGTGGACGTTCGCGTCTCGACCTTGCCCGGTATCCATGGCGAGCGCGTGGTGATGCGCGTGCTCGACAAGCAGGCCAGCTTGCTGGCACTGGGCAACCTGGGCATGCCCCCGGCAGTGCTGCACGGCCTGCGCAGCTGCCTGACAAGGCCCAACGGCATCGTGCTGTCCACCGGGCCGACCGGCTCGGGCAAGACCACCACCCTGTACGCCAGCCTCAACAGCCTCAATGATGGCAGCCGCAACATTCTCACCGTGGAGGACCCGGTGGAATACGCCATCGCCGGCATTGGCCAGACGGCCATCAATCCGCGCGCCGGGCTGACCTTTGCCACTGGCTTGCGCGCCATCCTGCGCCAGGACCCGGACGTGATCATGCTCGGCGAAATCCGCGACCAGGAAACTGCGCAGATCGCCGTGCAGGCCAGCCTCACCGGCCACTTGGTACTGTCGACGTTGCACACCAACAGCGCAGTGGGCGCGGTCACCCGCTTGCGCGACATGGGCATCGAGCCGTTCCTGATCGCCTCATGCCTGCGTGGCGTGCTGGCCCAGCGCCTGGTGCGACGGCTGTGCCATTGCGCGGTGGCGCAGCCACTGCAGCCGGCCGAACGGGCGCTGTGGCCTGAGCTGGCGGCGCTGGGCAGCAGCTACCACGCGGTGGGCTGCGAGCAGTGCCAGGGCACTGGCTATATCGGTCGTTTGGGCCTGTACGAATTCGTCGAACTCGACGCCGGCCTGATCGGGCTGCTGTATGACGGCGCCAGTGAACTGGCCATGCAGGAGTACCTGGCCGAGCGCCGCCAGAGCCTGGTGGCGATGGCCAGTGATTGCCTGGCCCGCGGCGAGACCAGCCTGGCTGAAGTATTGCGTGTGGTGCAGGGCTGACCCATGCCGACCTTTCGCTACCAGGCCGTTGATCTGGCCGGCAAGACCCACAAAGCCAGCCTGCAAGCCGATACCGAACGCCACGCACGTCAGTTGCTGCGCGAGCAGGGGCTGTTCCCTCGCCAGTTGCAGCGCTTCGAAAGCGGTGCCCGGCAGCCTCGCCGACAACGCTTGAGCCGTGCCCAGCTGTGTGAGCTGACACGCCAGCTGGCGACTTTGACCGGCGCGGGCATCCCGCTGGTCGATGCCTTGGCGACGCTTGAGCGCCAGTTGCGCCAGCCAGCCCTGCACGGGGTGCTGGTGGCTCTGCGTGGCTCGCTCGCCGAGGGCCTGGGCCTGGCCCGCAGCCTGGCCCGCCAGGGCGCGCCTTTCACCGGCCTGTACTGCGCGCTGGTCGAAGCCGGTGAGCGCTCCGGGCGGTTGGCCCAGGTGCTTACCCGGCTGGCAGACCACCTGGAACAGGTGCAGCGCCAGCAGCACAAGGCGCGCACGGCACTGATCTACCCCTGCGTGCTGATGGGCGTGTCACTGGCGGTGGTGATCGGCCTGATGACCTTCGTCGTACCCAAGCTCACCGAACAGTTTGCCCATGCCGGGCAGAGCCTGCCGCTGATCACCTCATTACTTATCGTCCTGAGCCAAGGCTTGGTGCACGCCGGCCCCTGGTTGCTGGGGCTGGCGATCCTGACGTCGCTGCTGGCCAGCTGGTTGCTGCGCAAGCCGCACTGGTGCCTGCGCCGCGACGACCTGCTGTTGCGCCTGCCGCGCGTGGGGGGCCTGTTGCAGGTGCTGGAGAGTGCCCGCCTGGCGCGCAGCCTGGCGATCCTCACCAGCAGCGGTGTTGCCTTGCTCGAAGCCTTGCAGGTGGCCACTGAAACCGTCGGCAACCGGCGCATTCGCCTGGCCATGGAGCAGGTGCGCCAGCAGGTGCAGGGCGGCACCAGCCTGCACAGGGCGCTGGATGGTTGCCAGCAGTTCCCGCCGTTGCTGGTGAACATGGTCGGCAGTGGCGAGGCCAGCGGCACCCTGGCCGACATGCTCGAGCGCGTGGCCGACGACCAGGAGCGTGGCTTTGCGCGCCAGGTGGATACGGCCATGGCGCTTTTCGAACCCCTGATGATCCTGGTGATGGGCGCCGTAGTGCTGTTCATCGTGCTGGCGGTGCTGCTGCCGATCATGCAACTCAACCAGGGCCTGCAACTGTAGATGACAAGGAGCAACCCCATGCAGCATCGACGCAAGCGCCAACACGGCTTCACCCTGATGGAAATCATGGTGGTGATTTTCATCATCGGCCTGCTGATTGCCGTGGTCGCGCCCAGCGTGCTCGGCAACCAGGACAAGGCCATGCGGCAGAAGGTCATGGCCGACCTGAGCACGCTCGAGCAGGCACTGGACATGTACCGGCTGGACAACCTGCGCTTTCCCAGTAATGAGCAAGGCCTGGCAGCGCTGGTGAAAAAACCGGCCCAGGAGCCGCTGCCGCGTGCCTGGCGCAGCGATGGTTATGTACGCCGCCTGCCGGAGGACCCGTGGGGCACCCCTTACCAGTACCGCATGCCTGGCGAGCATGGCCGGGTCGATGTGTATTCGTTGGGTGCCGATGGTGTGCCGGGCGGCGAAGGCCAGGACGCCGACCTGGGTAACTGGGCGCTGTGAGCGATGCGCCTGCAGCGCGGTTTCAGCCTGCTCGAATTGCTGGTGGTGCTGGCCATCGCCGGCCTTATGACCGGGCTTGCTGTGGCTTGGCTGGACAGCGGCAAGGCCAGCGTCGATCAGGCGTTGCAGCGGCTGGCGGCGCACGTCCACACCCAGGCGGCACTGGCCCGGCATGCCGGGCAATTGCGCGGGCTGCGCTGGACCGGCCAGCGCCCGGAGTTCGTGCGGCGTGAGCGCGAGGGCTGGGTTGCCGAACCGGTCAGCTTTGGGGATTGGCCCAAAGGGCTGCGCCCCGACTGGCCCGCCAGCCTGCAGCCGCATCTGCAGTTCACGCCGCAAGGGTGGGCGCAACCGGGTTCGGTGCGCTGGCACTGGGCAGGTGGCAGCCAGCGCTGGGCGTGGGGGCGTGACGGCCAGCTTCGTGTGGGGGTGTCACCATGAAGCGCAAGCAACAGGGCTTCACCCTGCTGGAGGTGACCGTGGCCCTGGCGATTGCTGCTGTGCTGGCAGTGATCACCAGCCAGGTGCTGCGCCAGCGCCTGGCAGTGCAGGACAGCGTGCAACAGCATCGGCTTGGCGTGCTGTGCGCTCGCGAGTTGCAGGCACGCTTCGCCGTGGAACGGTACTGGCCGGCAAGCAACCAGCCCAGTGGGGTGCTGAACCAGGGCGGGCAGGCGTGCCACTGGCAGATGCAGCTGCGCCGTACCGGAGTGCGCGACCTGCGTCGCGGCGAGATGCAACTGTATGCCGACCGCGATCAGCGCCTGCCGTTGGGCCAGTACACGGTTTTTCTGGAGCGTCCATGAAGCGGCGCCAGGCTGGCTTGACCCTGATCGAACTGATGGTGGCCATGGCCTTGACCGCGCTGCTTGGGGTCATGCTCGCGGCGCTGGTCAATGGCTGGCTCAAGGTCCGCGAGCGGCTGCAGGTGACCCGCCAGGAGAACAGTGTGCTGGAGTTCTGCCTGGCCTTGGAGCGGCGTTTCGACAGCCCGGTATTGCGCCGGGTGTATGAGCAACGCCTGCCACTGGCGAGCCGCTGGCTCGACTGGCAGCCCGATCGCCAGCAGTTGCTGTGGGTGGCAGCCACGGCTGTGCCAGAGGCCGTGGGTGGCTCACGGCTGCAGCGCCAGCGCCTGCGTTTCGACGCGCGCGAACAACGCCTGACGTTGGAAACCTCGGCAGACCTGTACGCCGCCAGCGAACCCCGTTGGGTCATGCGCGAGCAGCTGGAGCAGGTCAGTGCGCTGAATGTTCTTTATCACCAGGGAGGCCGATGGCTGCCCTGGCCTTCCGACCAACCTGCGCACCCCGGCCGTGGTGTGCGCGTGCAACTGCAGCGTGATGGAGCCCCCTATGTCTGCACCTTCACGCTCCCTTGGGGGCGTTCATGAAGCTTGAATGGTGGCGACGTGCGCCGGCGCGACCTTGGTTGCTGCTGCGCCCGGGCGTGGTCTGGGACTGGCTGCTGATCGCAGATGGTGTGGCCCAACGGGAAGGCCAGGGCGAGCCTCCGGCGAACCTGAATGCACAGGTAGCGCTGATCATTCCGGGCGAGCGGTGCAGCCAGTTTGAGCTGGCTGCTCCGCCAGGTCTCAAGCGTGACGAGTGGCCCCTCCTGCTGGAAGACCACTTGCTGCAGAACGCTGAACAGGTGCAGTGCGCTTGCCTCGTTCGCCAGGCAGGGCAGTTGCGCCTGTTGGCGGTAGCGCGCCAGGCGCTGGACGAATGGCGTGGGCAGTGCAGCGCATGGGGGCTGCAGATCGAGCGCTGCTGGGCCGAGTTCCAATTGTTGCCCACGCCTGAGCCCGGGACGGGCTGGCAGTGGCAACGTGCGCCTGGCTTGTGCCTGTACCTAGGGCGCAGCGAAGAGGGGCATACCCATTGGCTGGCCTGGCCTGAAGCGCTGGGTGAGGTACCGCAACAGCCCTGGGGTAGCCTGCGCAAAGCCACCCAGGTCGGGCGCTGGCCGGGTACGCTGGCGCCGCTCGACACGCTGCCAAGCCTGTTCGAGCGAACCCGTCAGGCCCGCTCTGCGCCCCATGTGCCGGCCCTGCCGCGCCGGCTGGTTGTCGTCTGTTTGGTGCTGGCCGTGGTGTGGTGCGGGCTATGGGCGGGCCAGCAATGGCGGCAGGTGCAAACCTGGCGCACGCAGGTGCTGGCCGTGACCGGCACCCAGGCCAGCCCTCGGCAAGCGGCGCAGGCTCTCAAGCGCCTGCGCGAAAGCGAACTGCAACAGCAACTGCGGCAACGCCAGCTTCAAGACCTGCAGGCACGCCTGCAGGTCTGGCTGCATGAGCACCCAGGCTGGCGCCTGCAAGCAGTGCGCTTCGACGGCCAGCGCTGGCACCTGCGCCTGCAGGGCGAGGGGGGCGAGCCACCCTGGCACGAAATGGCAAACGCCGCCGGAGCGGCGGTGCAGGTACTGAGTGCTGCGCCATCGGCACACGTGGTTTTCGATCTGGGAGCGCCAACATGACCCGAGAGTGGTTTCAGCGTCATCGATTGTTGCTCGCATGGTGCCTGGTCGGCTTTCTGCTGGCGTTTCTGGCACTGCGCCAAGGCGTGTCGCAATGGCGTGAGCTCAGCCAGTGGCATGGGCTGGCAGTGCAGGCCGCCGCCTTCCACAGTGGGCCAGGCGTGAACCTGGAGCGGCTGCGTCAGTCTGCCCAGGCGCGGCGGATCGAAGTTGCCGAGGTCGAGGCGCAAGGCAAGGTGTGGCAACTGCGCGGCCAGGTGGCCGATGAGCAGGTTTTGCAGCGTTGGCTGCAGGCCTTGCGCGCAGAGGGTGCACAACCGCTGCAGTGGGCCCTGGAGCAGGATGCCAAGGGCCTGCGTTTCGACCTGGTGGTGCAGCCATGAGCCGCCGTGGGCTGCTGTGGGCCGGGCTGGTGTTCAGCCTGACTTTGCTGGTGCAGTTGCCGGCGTCCTGGGTTGCACTGGGCTTGGGCCTGCCGATGCATGCGGTCAGCGGCAGCCTGTGGCAGGGGCAGGCGCAGCAGTTCGGGCCTGTCGGGCCCGTGCGCTGGGCCTTGCAGCCTTGGCGCTTGCAGGCCAACGCACAGCTGGGGTTTCAGGGCCAGGGCTGGCAGTTGCACGCTGAAGGCTGGCCTTGGCGCTGGCAGTTGGACGTTACCGCACAGGATCACCAGGCGAGTGTGCAAACGGCCTATCGGCTGGCCGGGCAGTGGCAGGGCACGCTGCGCCTGCAAGGAGCGGGGCGTCAGTGCCGTACCAGCGAAGGGCGCATCACGGTCACCGACCTCGCCTTGAGCGAACCTTGGTCGCTGGGGTTGGGGCAGGGCTGGGTAGAAATGGATTGCCGCACAGGCTTGCGCCTGCATGGGCAGCTGATACAACAGCGTGAGCATCGTTTGGCGCTGAATGCAGACCTTCTGGGGCGCCACGCAGTGGTGGCGGCCGAAATGCAGCCGGACGCTGCGCTTACACCGCTGCTGCGCGCTGCTCGGCTGGTGGGGCCGCAGGCACTGACGGGGCAGCGGGAGTGGCGTTGGTAAGCAGCGGTTAACGTGCGGTTCATGGCCCTATCGCCGGTTTGCCGACGACAGGGCCTCTGGATCAGTTGACTTTCCCTTCAACCCCCGATGCCCACTGCTCACTTCGGCTATGCCCACTGGTGCGTAGTAAGCCAAGGTCCAGTGCATTCTCGCCGTCTGCGGCACCTTTGCCTTTGCTGATCTGGGCGATGGCGGTACCCAGGTCTACCGGCGAATTCGACGCATCGATCGACACATCCCGGCGGTAATCATTACCGCTCAGCGTTTCCTTGGTCACCGCGTTGGCGGTGAGTTTTACCTCACCCTTGGCCGATTGCAGGCGGGCGCCCGTCAGGTGAGCGTCACCGCCAACCGTCAGGTCTACCCCATCGCTGCCCTTGAGCGTCGTCTGCCGGGCTACGCCATCACGCTGAACATGCGACACATCGAGGCTGAAGGTTGGCGAAACGCCCGGGTCGGCCTTGGCCAGGGCGGAACCTGCTTTTTCGCTGACCTTGCTTCCCAGCGGCCCCGCGACGGCCGTGGCAGCGTTCACATAGCCTTGCGGGTTTTTCTCTTTGCTCAGCCGTGCATCACCTTTTACGGTCAGGGTATCGACGGTGTCCTTGCGGCTGGTGATGTGCAGATCGCCGTCGATTGCGCCGTTGATGTGCCCGGCCTCCAGGCTCACGCCTTCGATGCGGGTGTCGCCGCGGCTTTGCAGGTCGATACCTTCGGCGCGCAGGTTGCCGGCGTTCCAGATGAGGTTGTCGCGCTTGTCCAGGTTGACCTGGGCACGGCCGTGCAGCCCCAGGGTGTCGGTGCCGCCCTTGGATGTGTTGAAGCCGGCGCCGGCGGTAATGCCCAAGTTGTCGCGCCGCTCGACATTGGATGACGCTTCGATCAGCACGCCGCCCTTGGCGGCATTGATGCCGATGTGTTCGGCCGATGCCCGCAGGCCCTGCAGATGCACGGCGATATCCTCGCGGGTGCCGCTGTCGAGGGTCAATTTGCCCGCGCTTTGGAACTGCGCATCGATGGCCTGGCGGGCATCCTCGTTCTTCTTGCCATGGTTGAAATGGCCCCCGATGGCGCCACCTTGGGTGGTGCCGGTCTTCACGGCCAGCTCCAGGCCGCCACCCAGGTTCCCGCCAGTGTCCTGCCGGGTATTGCTCGCAGCTTTGACCTGCAGGCGGCCATCGCTTTGCAGGAGCGTATCGCCAACCTTGGCCTCGCGGCTGCCAATACGCGTGCCTTCGAGCAGCATGTCGCCCCCGCTGGTCAGGCGCACTTCACCTTTGGCGTCGATCTGCGCCACCTGGGCATTGGTTTGCGTAGCCTGTTGCTGGGCATGGTCGAGATAGCCTCGGGCGTCGACGCCAGTGCTGCCCGGGCGGTTGCCGACCTTGGCCCAGGCGTTGCCATCGAGCTGGCGTGCGCGCTGTTGGTTGTGGTCGGTGGCCTGGGTCAGTGACAGCGTACCGGCACTGTGGATCAGCACATCGCCTTCACCGCCATCGATGTGCGTGCCTTCGTAGTGGCCATCGCTGCCCAACTGGACCTGGATACCCTTTTGCCCGTACAGGCTGCCTGGCACTGCAATGCTGGCGGCCTCCTGTTTGTCTTGCGAGCCGCCCTTGCCGGAAGCGCGGACGTTCAGGTCGCTCCCCGAACTGGTATCCACGCGCAGGTCACCACCGTAGGCCAGGCGCTGCAGGCTATCTTCCCGTGTGTTTTCGGCGGCGCGCAGGTGGTGCTGCTGCGCGTTGACCTGCAGGGCGCCGGCGTTGGCACGCCAGGCGGTGCCTTGGTCATCGAGGGTATCGGCCTTGACCTTCACGAGCCCCCCTGCCAGTTCGCTCACCTGGGCAAAGCCGCGGCGCTGGTTTTCCAAGCGCTTGAGGTGGTCGAGGGTCATGTCGCCGCCAACGCTCGGTGCCACCAGTGCGTCTTCGGGCGAGGCTTGCTGGAAGCGGGCCGCTTCTTCGCCCTGTACCAAGCGTTCGATCGGCCGGGTCACGTCACGGTACTCCAGGCTGGCGCCGATGCTGCCGGACCAGTCATTGCGCTGCACTTCACGTTCATGGGTGTCCTGCACGGCACGGTTCTCGATGCGCTTGGCAGTGACCTGAAGGGTGTTGCCTGCGTTGACGCGTGCAGCTTCGGTGATCAACTCGTCGGCGCTGATCTTCAGGTCGCCGCTGGCCTGCAACCCGGTGCGTTGCGTTTTGCTGTCGCGTTCGGTGATGACTTCGTTGTTGTGATGGCCTTCGAACAGGCTGCCCAGCCGATCCATACCGCCGGTCACCGTCAGGCCACCGCCGCTGTGGGTAGAGCTGCTGGATGACACGCGCTCGTTGCGTGTGTCGCCAAGGCTCACCTGTTTGCCCTGCACGTCCAGGTCGCCTGCACTGGCCTGTACGCTGGAGCCGTTGACTTGAAGCTGCGCGCCGCTGTTCAGGCCAACCGTAGCGCCCTTCAATTCGCTGGCCACCTGCGACGTTTCGCGTTGTTGGCCTGTGCTGGTGACCACCTCGTAAGCAACGCCGGCGGCGTACTGGCGCGACTCGGGCTTGCCGTCTTCGGCTTCTTGGGTCTGTTTGGCGCTGGCCGTGAAACCGCGCTGCTGGCTGCGTGTTTCGCTTTCATCGCTTGACTGCGTGCTACCGATCAACAAGTCACCCTTGGCCTCGACCTGCAGATGCCCGCCGGCCGTCACCTTCGAACCCTGGATACGCAATTCTTCAGCACTGGCCAGCCGCAGGTTGCTGGCAGAGCTGACGTCACTGCTCAGCACTTGCTGCTTGCGTTGCGTGCCCTCGCGATCGTTGCCGAAGAGGCCGAACAGCTTGCTGCTGCTGTCGCGCTCGGTGGCAATAGTGTTGCCGTGGTCAGCCTCGATCGCCAGGGCGCCTTTTTCGCTGTACAACACCGCGTCTTGGGCGCCGTGGACGGTGCTGCCCTTGATGCTCAACTGTTCGGCCGCAACGTTCAGCTTGCCATCGGCTGTGACGGCGCTGCCGGCTACGCGTTGTCCTTGGGTTTCGTTGCCTTTGCGGTCACCAAAGAAGGTGCCCGATACCAGGTCGCCACGGTAGTTGCGGCGTGTGCCCTGTTCCTGCAGCGCCGTTGTGCCGATTTCGACGTTCCTGGCGTTGATGTCCAGGCCGGCGCGGCTGTGCAGCTTGCTGCCTTGCACGGTGAGCCTGTCATTGGCCTTGACCGTCATGCGCGCGGCATTGAGCGTGCTGCCTTGTGCCGATTCCTTGTACTGGTTGGTATCACTGTCGCCTCGCCACAGGTCTTTGCGGTGGCGTACCTGCTCCTCGATACGTTGGCTGTTGGTGCCTGCACTGATATCCAGGTTGGCAGCGCTGTTGAGTGTCAGGTCGCCGCCCGCATCCACATTGGCTGCTAACAGGTGCATGTCGGCGCCGGACTGCAACAGCACGCTGTCACTGGCTTGCAGCTGCGTACCGCGCAAGTTGAGGTCGGTGGCGGTACGTTCGCGCTGGTAGGTCTCGCGGGTGACGAACAGGAACTTTTTGTTCCAGCTTTCCTGCTCGCGGGCGATGTTCTGGCGGCTTTCAGCGTCCAGGGTGAGCTTCTTGCCGGCCTTTATTTCGATACGTTCGGCTTTGCCATCGACGGCGCCAAGGCGCAGGTCATCGGCAGCAGTGAGTTGCAATGCGCCGTGGTCGGTGATCAGTTCACCAGGCAGGTCTGCATGGCCGCTGACCTGCAGTGCGCCGGCAGATTGAAGGGTGATGCCTTGGTCGGCCTTGATCTGCACCGGCCCCACCCGCACCCCCGCACCCTCGGCAGTGCTGACCACACGAATGCGCCCTGCGCGCATGGCGCCGAACAGGTTGGCGTCGATGCTGGACGGTGTGCCCGGCAGATGCTCGATGACCTGCCCGTCGTCGTGACGCATGCGGTTGCGGCCAACGGCCACAGTGAGATCGCCACTGGCCGACAGCACGCCCTTGCTGTCGAGCTTCGGCGCGATCAGGTCCAGCGCGCCCTCGGCATTGTGCTGGCCGCCTGTGAGCACTTGCAGGGTGCCACTGGCATTGAGGGTGTTGAGGTGTTTGAGCTGTTCGTCCTGCAGCTCCGGTGTACCGACCAGGAAACCGGCACGGGTGGTGTTGATGAAGCTCCCGCCATTGAGGGTGATGCCGTTCGGGTTGGCCAGGATGTAGTCGGCCGGGCGGCCGAAGATCTCCTGTGGGCCTTCGATCAGCGAGGCGTTGCGGCTGATCACCTCGTTGAGGATGGTCGAGGCCGCGTGGCCCTGGAACTGGGGGTTGGCCGCCAGTGCGCCGGCCAGTTGCGACTGCCCGGCCTGGAGAGCGTTGTTCAGTACCACGCCGGGGCGGGCGACGTTGTAGTCGAGGAACTGGTTGTGCGATAGGCCGCTGGCGTTGGGCGCGACGATGTCGATAACAGGTACGCCATGCTTGTTGTTGATGAGCGGCGTACCCCCAGGGCCGGTGGCCGCCTCCAGGCCGTGTTCGGCCAGCGCGCTGGTGGAGGCGAGCAGGGCGAGGAAAATGGCCCAGCGCAAGGTATCGGGGCGGATAGCGGGTATCTGCGAGAGTGTCTGCATGTTCTCGTTCTCTTTGTTGTGGGTGAATCAGATGTTCAGGGCCCACTCAAGTACCCAGAATCCGGGTTCGAGCATCGGGCGCTGCAGGTCGCTGGCATAGAGGGCGCGCTGATAGTCCAGGCGCAGGCGGCTGTGCGGCAGGTTCACTTCGATACCCGCCGTGGCTCCTGCCAGCCGGCGCGGCGAAGCGCCTTGCGCCAGCCGTTCCCAGCCCAGGTCCAGGCCCAGGTAGGGGCGCACCGTAACCGGTGTGGTCCAGGGCAGTGGCAGCGGTTGGCTGAAGGTATTGCGCCAGG
This sequence comes from Lelliottia jeotgali, assembly GCF_977070485.1. Lineage (NCBI taxonomy): Bacteria > Pseudomonadati > Pseudomonadota > Gammaproteobacteria > Enterobacterales > Enterobacteriaceae > Lelliottia > Lelliottia jeotgali. Next base: position 159,771 of record NZ_CDRVFO010000009.1, on the reverse strand, counting down.
CGGCGGCGCTGGCGCCACTGTAGGTACGCAGGCGAAAGCCACGCACCGCCGAATCGTCGCTCAACAACATTTGCTCGACGGCCGGCAAGACATTGGTGCTGTACTGCAGGCCGAGTTCGCTTTGCCAGCGCCACGGCCAGTTCGCTGGCCCCTGGCGTAGGTGCAGCAGGCTGGCGCGGTATTTTCGAAAGTCGGGCTGCGGCGCAGCTGCGTGCTGAGCGGGTTGCTCGGCGCCCAGCCAGTGAGTGCCTTGGGCGACGCCGATGTAGGCGTTCCACAGGCCGTGGTCAAGCCAGAGCAGGTTGAGCCCGGCCTCCACGGTAGTCAGGGTGGGGCTCTGCAGGCCAATGACTGCAGAGCCGGCGCGGTTGATCAGTTGTTTGCGGTCCAGCCGGGCGCTGGCGCTGAGCATGCCGTGCTGGTTGCGCCAGAGCATGCGCTCGGCGCTGACGCTCTGGTAGCTGCTGTTGCCGTTGCTGTCGTGCCGCCCCTGCGGAATCGGCGCGTTGTAGCGCAGCAGGCCGACATTGAGCGCGAAAGTCCATGGGCCGTAGGGGATGCTGTAGTAGAGGGTGACGCCCTGGCTGCGCCCCGGAGCATCGATGACCGTTGTCGAAAGTGACAGGCGCAGGTCGTCGTTCAGACCCGAGGGGCTGTCCACACCGATGCCGAGGTTCAGGCGGTTACGCCCGGTCAGCGGGCTGCCCCGGTTATCGAAGCGGCTGTCCAGGTGCCAACGGGAATCCACTTGGCGAGGCTGCAGCAGTACCCGGGTGCCGCCCTGCAGTTCGCCTGGCAACAGGTCGGCACTGAGCTCGTAGGCCCGCAGGCGGTTGAGCTGGTCCAGCCCCTGCTCAAGGTCTGGCAGGTACAGGGGGTTGCCCAGCAGGTGTGGGAATGCGCTGTTCAGGGAGAGCGGCAGCTCGGCAGCAAGCTCGATCGACTCGACGAAGCCTTCGATGATGACGATGTCCAGCGGCGCGTCATGCTCTGGCGCTTGCCGCAGATAGGGGCGGCTGGCCGGATAACCGCCGTGCACGTAGCGCTGGGTGATGGCCTTGAGCACGCGGTTGATGTCGGCGATGCCCATGCAGGGCTTTATCAGCGTCTGGATGGCTGGCTCAAGCGCCTGTGCCGAAAGCTGTCGGTTGCCGGCCAGGCGAACGCCGGTGATCTCCCAGCAGCGGCTGTCGCTGGGTGGGTTCGGCGAGGGGGCGTCGCTGTTTTGCGCCGCTGGATGGCGCTGCCAGCGCTGCAGCCGCTGTTGCTGCTCGAGCTGGCGCAATGTTCGCTGTTGCTCACGCAGTTGCAGGCTGGCAGGGTCGTCCGCCAATGCCTGCGGCATAGCCAGCAAACTCGTCATACAGCAGGCCAGCAGCCTGCTGGCGATGTGGCGGTATCGGGCTGGCATGGGATAACCCCGCAAATGGCGTACGGCCTGCGTACTCGTTTGCGTGGATGCTAAAAACTCTGCCAGTCGATTGGATGCAGTCTGCTGCCTACATGGCAGTAGGGCAAATGCTTAATTGAAGTGAGAAGGTTCCTACAGCCTCAATTGGAATGCCGGACTATCAGGGCCGAATCTCGATCAATGTTCCGTCCGGCACCAGGTCCCAGACCTCGCGCATGTCCGAGTTGCGCATGGCGATACAGCCGTCGGTCCAGTCAAGCGTATGGAAATACCATTCGGGATACTCGTCGTTGATCGGGGTGCCGTGGATCATGATCATACTGCCGGCACTCCAGCCCTCGCGTGTGGCTCGGGCGGCATCGCTGATATTCGGGTAGGTGATGTGCATGGACAGGTTGAAACGGTCGCTTTGCTTGCGCCAGTCCAGCCAGTACAGGCCCTCGGGGGTTTTTTTGTCGCCTTCGCGCTGCTTGGCGCCCTTGGGTTGCTTGCCCAGCGAGATACGGTAGGTTTTCAGCGGTTCGCCACGGCTGATCAACTGCAGGCGGCGCTCAGACTTGATCACCAGCACCTTGTCGATCAGTGGCTGCATGGCTGCCTGCGATTGCGACTGTGCCGGCAAAGGCGGCTGTGGCTTGCGAATGATGGTCTCGGTAAAGGCCGCCTGGGACACCGAGGTAACGCAAAGGCAGAAAAGGGCGAACAACCAGCGCATGAAGCGGTACCTGCAAGCTTAAGTGGTGGGCGAAACGTTCATCGGTGGCAGGTACTCATGGCCTATGGGGTAATGCTGCCCGATGCGGTCGCGATAATAGCATTCTAGTGTGCGTGTGACGGTCCGGAAAGCCAGCTCGCCCCACGGAATCTCGTGTTCGTCGAACAGCCGCACTTCCAGGCTTTCGACGCCGATGTCGAAGTCCAGGTCGGCCAGTTCGGCGCGGAAGAACACATGTACCTGGTTGATGTGCGGCAGGTCGAACAACTGGTACAGGGCCATCGGGCCGACCCGGGCGCAGGCTTCTTCGACAGTTTCACGGCGAGCGGCCTGGTCCAGTGTTTCGCCGTTCTCCATGAAGCCGGCGGGTAAGGTCCAGAAGCCGCGGCGGGGCTCGATGGCTCGCCGGCACAGCAGCACCTGGCTGCCCCAGACCGGCAGCACCCCGGCAACTATGTTCGGGTTCTGGTAGTGAATGGTCTGGCAATGATTGCAGACAAACCGCAGGCGGCTGTCGCCTTCGGGGATCCGCTGAATGACCGGCTGGCCGCACGCGCTGCAGAATTTCATGCTGTTCTTCCCTTGAGCCCAGGCTATCTTGGCGCGCCAGGCATGCCTGCCGCAAGCGTACAGGGCTTGGGTGCTTCGCGGCTTTGGTGCATCATGCAGGGCAGGCCTTGGAAACGAGAGTGCGCAATGCTGGACGAGCTACTTCGCCGAATGAGCAACCACCAACCAGCTTCACTGGAAACCGACCGACGGTTCCCCGAGGCGGCGGTCCTTTTGCCCATTACCCGCAGCGAAGCGCCCGAGCTGGTCTTGACCCTGCGTGCCAAGGGCCTTTCCACCCACGGCGGCGAAGTCGCCTTCCCCGGTGGCCGGCGCGACCCGGAAGACCCCGACCTGGTATTCACCGCGCTGCGCGAGGCAGAAGAAGAGATCGGCCTGCCGCCCGGCCTGGTGGAAGTACTTGGTCCCCTGAGCCCGCTGATTTCCCTGCACGGGCTGAAAGTGACGCCATTCGTCGGGGTGATCCCTGATTTCGTCGAATACCGCGCCAATGATGCGGAGATCGCGGCAGTATTCAGCGTGCCGCTCGAATTTTTCCGCCAGGACCCGCGCGATCACACCCACCGTATCGATTACCAGGGCCGCAGTTGGTATGTGCCCAGCTATCGTTATGGCGAATACAAGATCTGGGGGCTGTCGGCGATCATGATCGTCGAGCTGGTCAATTTGCTGTACGACGCAGGCATCAGCCTGCATCAGCCCCCCGAGCGTTATATAGAGATCTGAACGGGGCCCATCCCGTCGCCGCTGATACCTGAGGAGCGAGAATGAAATACCGCCTGGGCGACCTGCGGGTCGAGAGCCATGCCACCAGTTGGGCCGCACCCAATGCCATGCTGATTGGCAAAGTGCGCCTGCAGGCGCGCGCCAGTGTGTGGTTCGGCGCGGTGCTGCGCGGCGACAACGAGCTGATCGATATCGGCGAGGACAGCAACGTCCAGGACGGTACCGTGATGCATACCGACATGGGTTCGCCACTGACCTTGGGCAAGGGCGTGACCATTGGCCACAACGCCATGCTGCACGGTTGCACGGTTGGCGATTACAGCCTGGTCGGCATCAATGCGGTGATCCTCAACGGTGCGCGTATCGGCAAACACTGCATCATCGGCGCCAATGCACTGATCCCCGAAGGCAAGGAAATCCCCGATGGTTCGCTTGTAATGGGTTCGCCCGGCAAAGTGGTGCGAGAGCTGACCGAGCAGCAGAAGCGCATGCTCGAGGCCAGCGCCGCGCACTATGTTCACAACGCCCAGCGTTATGCGCGGGACCTGGTGGTGGACGATGAGTGAGTTGATCGCGACCGAGCGCCCGGTCGCTTCGCCCTGCGTGAGCATCTGCGCGCTGGACGAGCAGGATGTCTGCACCGGGTGCCAGCGCACTGTAGCGGAGATCGGTCGTTGGGGGCGGATGGACAATACCGAACGCCGGGCGGTGCTTAAGCTGTGCCATGAGCGGGCAGTGGCGGCCGGATTGATCTTGTAAGCGCTGCGGTTGACTTGAAAATCAGGTAATCTGTGCCGCTTGCCGGACGGTCACTGCCCATGTTCTTTCTAATCGCATACATCAGCAGCGTTGTACTGATCAACTTTGCCTTTTCCAGCGCCCCGCATCTGGACGTGATCTGGTCTGCCTGGGGCGGGCTGGTGTTCATCCTGCGTGACATGGTGCAGACCCGCTACGGCCATGGCGCGCTGATCGCCATGCTGATGGCCCTGGTGCTGTCGTATGTCACTTCCGAGCCGGCCATTGCCCTGGCCAGTGCCACTGCGTTCTTCGTTTCCGAGCTGATCGACTGGCTGGTGTTCAGCATCACCCGGCGCCCCTTGCGTGACCGCTTGTGGTTGAGCTCGGCATTGAGCATTCCGGTGGACACCTTCATTTTCTTCGGCATGATCGGTGCCCTGACACCGGCCGTGATCGGCACCGCGATGGCCTCCAAGTTCGCTGGCGTGACTGCGGTGTGGCTGGCCATGGCATTTCGTGCGCGGCGGGCTGCCGTCGCCGGCTGATGGTGTAGAATACGGGTCCTTTTTCAGCGGGCGGCGCTAAGACTGGCGCGGCCCCGGACGCCTTCGAGGACCTGAAATGACCCGTATCGGAACCCCATTGTCGCCTACCGCGACCCGTGTACTGCTCTGCGGCTGTGGCGAGCTGGGCAAGGAAGTGGTGATCGAGCTGCAGCGCCTGGGCGTCGAAGTGATCGCCGTGGACCGCTACGCCAATGCGCCGGCCATGCAGGTCGCGCACCGCAGCCACGTGGTCAACATGCTCGATGGTGTCGCCCTGCGCGCGGTGATCGAGGCTGAAAAACCGCATTACATCGTCCCCGAAATCGAAGCCATCGCCACCGCTACGCTGGTCGAGCTGGAGAACGAAGGTTTCAATGTCGTGCCGACCGCCCGCGCCACGCAGCTGACCATGAACCGCGAGGGCATTCGCCGCCTGGCGGCCGAAGAGCTGGACCTGCCGACCTCGCCTTACCACTTCGCCGATACCTTTGAAGACTATGCCAAGGCCGTGGCCGATGTCGGTTACCCGTGCGTGGTCAAACCGGTGATGAGCTCGTCCGGCAAGGGCCAGAGCCTGCTGCGCAGCGATGCCGACCTGCAGAAGTCGTGGGACTACGCCCAGGAGGGTGGCCGCGCCGGTAAGGGCCGGGTGATCATCGAAGGCTTCATCGATTTCGACTACGAGATCACCTTGCTGACCGTGCGCCATGTTGGTGGTACCACGTATCTGGAGCCGGTCGGTCACCGCCAGGAGAAGGGCGACTACCAAGAGTCGTGGCAGCCTCAGGCGATGAGCCCGAAAGCCTTGGCCGAGTCGCAGCGTGTGGCGAAGGCGGTCACCGATGCACTGGGCGGCCGTGGTTTGTTCGGCGTCGAGTTGTTCGTCAAGGGCGATCAGGTGTGGTTCAGCGAAGTCTCGCCGCGCCCGCACGATACCGGCTTGGTCACGCTGATTTCCCAGGACCTCTCGCAGTTCGCGCTGCATGCCCGTGCCATTCTGGGCCTGCCGATCCCGGTTGTGCGCCAGTTCGGCCCGTCCGCTTCGGCGGTGATCCTGCCTGAAGGCCAGTCGCAGCAGACCAGCTTCGCCAACCTCGGCGCAGCGTTGAGCGAGCCGGATACCGCGATCCGCTTGTTCGGCAAGCCGGAAATCAACGGCCAGCGCCGCATGGGTGTGTGCCTGGCACGTGATGAGTCGATCGAAGCGGCGCGGGCCAAGGCGACCCGTGCAGCGCAGGCGGTCAAGGTCGAGTTCTAAGCTGCAAGCTGCAAGCTACAAGCTGCTAGGGGATGCCTTTTCTTGCAGCTTGAAGCTTGCAGCTCAAAGATCACAGCTCTGTATTGCGGGTCTCTTTCAGGCACAGCACAGCAATCAGGCTGATCACCGCCGCCACCGACACATACCCACCCACCCAGCTCAAGCCGCCCATGCTCACCAGTTTCTGGGCAAAGAACGGCGCCGCCGAAGCCCCCACGATACCGCCCAGGTTATACGCCGCAGACGCGCCGGTATAACGCACGTGAGTAGGGAACAGCTCTGGCAGCAACGCGCCCATCGGTGCGAAGGTCACGCCCATCAAAAACAGCTCGATGGCCAGGAACAACGCTACGCCAGTAGTCGAGCCGGAGGTCAGCAAAGGCTCCATGGTGAAGCCCGAGGCCACCGCCAGCAGGCCGCCGACGATCAGCACCGGCTTGCGCCCGTAACGGTCGCTGAGCCAGGCCGACAGCGGCGTGGCCAGGGCCATGAAGACCACGGCGAAGCACAGCAGGCCAAGGAAGGTTTCGCGGCTATAGCCCAACGTTGTGACGCCGTAGCTCAGCGAGAACACTGTCGAGATGTAGAACAGCGCATAGCACACCACCATGGCGGCGGCGCCCAGCAGGGTCGGCAGCCAGTACTTGCTGAACAGGTCGACCACCGGCATTTTCACCCGCTCGTGGCGGGCCACGGCCTTCGCGAACACCGGACTTTCCTCAAGCTTCAGGCGTACGTAGAGGCCTACCAGTACCAGCGCGGCACTGAGCAGGAACGGAATGCGCCAGCCCCACTCACGGAACTGCTCGTCGCTGAGCAGCAGGGCCAGGGTCAGGAACAGGCCGTTGGCCGCCAGGAAGCCGATCGAAGGGCCTAGCTGCGGGAACATCCCGAACCAGGCGCGCTTGCCCGCCGGCGCGTTCTCGGTGGCCAGCAACGCTGCGCCACCCCATTCACCGCCCAGGCCAAGGCCTTGGCCGAAGCGCAGCAGGCAAAGAATGATCGGTGCCCACACGCCGATGCTGTCGTAGCCTGGCAGTACACCGATTAGCGTGGTCGACACCCCCATCAGCAGCAGCGAGGCAACCAGCGTCGACTTGCGCCCGATGCGGTCACCGAAGTGACCGAACAGCGCTGAGCCCAGCGGGCGGGCAAGGAAGGCGATGCCGAAGGTAAGGAAGGCCGCCAGCATCTGCGCGGTGCCCGACCCGGACGGGAAGAACACCGGGCCGATCACCAGCGCGGCGGCAGTGGCATAAACGTAGAAATCGTAGAACTCGATGGCCGTGCCGATGAAGCTGGCGGTGGCCACCCGCGCGGGCGAGTTGACCGGCGCGGCAGGCGCTTGGGCATAAGTGCTGCTGGTTGTCATTAAGTAGGTCCCTAACAGTCTGGTCGTGCTCCATGGGCTTGGCCCGCAAAGGTATGCACTGGCCAGCAAAGGGCAAGTACGGTTCGCGGACGCCGGAGCGTATTGTTCTTTTGTTCGCCCGACTGACGATAGCCCAAGAGGGATAGGGGCGGGAGCGGGCACTGTTCGGGGTGATGAAGCAGGGCCGCAGGGCGCGTCAGTGGAGCGCACTGGCCGTGTGGCGCCGGGTGCGGGTAGCGGGCGGGACGGCAGGGCTGGGTAAGCGTGACCCGAGTATAGCTAGCGGGTCACGGTCCAGACCAGTACCTTGCTGGCGCAATTATCTTCTGTTTCGAGGATTTCCAGGCGATAGCGGCCGATCTTCAGGCAAACAGCGCTTTCCGGGATGCTTTCCAGGGCCTCTGTGACCAACCCGTTCAGGGTTTTCGGCCCGCCGTCGCTGGGCAGGTGCCAGCCGAGGGTGCGGTTGATCTCACGCAGTGAAGCGGCGCCCTCGATGACGAAGGTGCCATCGGGCTGTGGGTGTACATGGGGGTTGTCGAGGCTGTGCTCTTCCTCGAACTCGCCGACGATCTCTTCGAGAATGTCCTCCAGCGTGACGATACCCAGTACCTCACCGTATTCGTCCACCACCACGCCCAAGCGGCGCTGCTGCTTGTGGAAGTTCAGCAGCTGCAATTGCAGCGGGGTGCTTTCGGGGACGAAGTAAGGCTCGTAGCAGGCACTGTGGAGCTTCTCCACCGTCAGCTCGGCCTTGGGCAGCAGGTGGCTGATCAGCTTGGTATTGAGGATGGCTTCTACCTGGTTGATGTCGTTGTGGTAGACCGGCAGGCGCGTGTGGCGGCTGAGGATCAGCTGCTCGATGATGCGCTCGATCGGCTCATCGAGGTTGATGCCATCGACCTCGTTGCGCGGCACCAGAATGTCGTTGACGGTGACCTTGTCCAGCGAGTGCAGGCCATTGAGCAGGCCGTGGCGCGGCATGTCTTGGTCTTCATCCTCGGTAAAGTCATCATCTGCCTGCGGGTGCAGGGCCACTGCGGTGGGCGGTACGCGAAACGGCCGCAACATCAGCTTGGCGCAGCCGTCCAGCAGGCAAGCCAAGGGTTGCACCAGCGCCAGTGGGAGCTTCAGCAGGCTGGCGCCCAGGCTGATGAAGGCCAGCGGGTTGCGCCGAGCCAGGCGCCGCGGCAGGTATTCGGCGAACACCAGCAAGCCAGAGGTGCCGGCCAGGCCGGCCAGCCAGAAACCGTGCTCGCCGTTGAGGCGTTGGCCGATCAGGCAGGCCAGGCCCAATACCAGAAGCTTGCCCAGGCTGGCGCACAGCACCAGGGCCTGGGCTGGCAGTACCGCTTGCCCGTCATCGCCGGGGCGCAACGAGCCGTTGAGTTGCAGGCGGGCGGCATCCACCGCGGTGAAAAGCGCCGACCAGAGCAGCGCCAGTGCCAAAGTGCCGAGTAGCGGAGCGTACGGCAGGGTGTCCATGGGCGACCGTCAGATATGCAGGATGAATTCGCGGACCAGCTTGCTGCCGAAATAGGCCAGCATCAGCAGGCAGAAACCGGCCAGTGTCCAGCGGATCGCCTTGTGGCCACGCCAGCCCAGCCGGGTGCGGCCCCACAGCAGTACGCTGAAGACGATCCAGGCCACGCAGGCCAGCAGGGTTTTGTGTACCAGGTGCTGGGCAAACAGGTTGTCCAGGAACAGCCAGCCAGAGATCAGCGACAGCGACAACAGGCACCAGCCCGCCCAAAGGAAGCCGAACAGCAGGCTTTCCATGGTCTGCAACGGTGGGAAGTTGCGGATCAGGCCGGAAGGGTGCTTGTTTTTCAGCTGGTGGTCCTGCAACAGCAGGAGCAGTGACTGGAACACCGCAATGGTGAACAGCCCATAGGCCAGGATCGATAGCAGGATATGAGCGAGGATCCCCGCCTCTTCATCGATCAGCGGAACGGTGCCGGGTGGGGCGAACTGGGCCAGCAGGGCCGTGATGGCGCCGAGCGGGAACAGCAGTACCAGCAGGTTTTCCACCGGTATGCGCAGGCAGGCCAGCAGGGTCAGGGTGATCACCGCCACGGCGATCAGGCTGGCGGCGCTGAAGAAGTCCAGGCTCAGGCCCAGCGGAGTGATCAGCTGAAAGAAAAGCGCGCCGCTCTGGGCGATCACGGCGAGGGCGCCGAGCAGGCCGAGCAGCCGTTTGTCGGCTTTGCTCGACTGGGCCAGGCGCGAACCCTGATAAACGGTCGCTGCTATATATAGGCCGGCGGCGATCAGGTTGGGGATGAGGCTGGGTGAGGAGACCATAAGTCCTGGTGGGCAAGCCTTAAAGAGACGGAGTTTGGCATAGATCGCGCTGGGGGGGCTAGTGAGCTGCAAGCTTCCGGCTGCAAGCTGCAAGCGAAGGCAGATTCGTGCGGGGGCGGGATTTTCTGATGGTTTGCGGCTTGAGGCTTGCGGCTTGAAAGTTGCCGCCGGGAAGCCGAGGTGTGCGCCGCCGCCGCTCTTCGCTATAATCGCCGCCTTGCTGTGCCCAGCGCGTGTGCATATTCACCTGGGCGCCTGACAAACCTCGGCTTTTACTTGGCCTGAAAGGATCACCATGTTCGAAAACCTGACCGACCGCCTGTCACAGACGCTGCGCCATGTCACCGGCAAGGCCAAGCTGACTGAAGACAACATCAAGGATACGTTGCGCGAAGTGCGCATGGCCCTGCTCGAGGCCGACGTTGCCCTGCCGGTGGTCAAGGATTTCGTCAACAGCGTCAAGGAGCGTGCGGTCGGCACCGAGGTGTCGCGCAGCCTGACCCCGGGCCAGGCGTTCGTGAAGATCGTCCAGGCCGAGCTGGAAAGCCTGATGGGCGCGGCCAACGAAGACCTCGCGCTCAATGCCGCCCCGCCTGCCGTGGTGCTGATGGCCGGTTTGCAGGGCGCGGGCAAGACCACCACCGCCGGCAAGCTCGCGCGCTTCCTCAAGGAGCGCAAGAAGAAGAGCGTGATGGTGGTTTCGGCCGACGTTTACCGCCCGGCAGCGATCAAACAGCTGGAAACGCTGGCCAACGACATCGGTGTGACCTTCTTCCCGTCCGATATCAGCCAGAAGCCTGTGGCCATTGCCGAAGCGGCGATCCGCGAAGCCAAGCTCAAGTTCATCGACGTGGTCATTGTCGATACCGCCGGCCGTCTGCACATCGACGCCGACATGATGGACGAGATCAAAGCGCTGCATGCTGCGGTCAAGCCGGTCGAAACCCTGTTCGTGGTCGATGCCATGACCGGCCAGGACGCCGCCAATACCGCCAAGGCCTTCGGTGAAGCCCTGCCGCTTACCGGCGTGGTGCTGACCAAGGTCGACGGTGATGCCCGTGGCGGTGCCGCGCTTTCGGTACGTGCCATCACCGGCAAGCCGATCAAGTTCATCGGTATGGGTGAGAAAACCGAGGCCCTTGAGCCTTTCCACCCGGACCGTGTGGCGTCGCGCATCCTCGGCATGGGCGACGTGCTCAGCCTGATCGAGCAGGCCGAGCAGACCATCGACAAGGCCAAGGCCGACAAGCTGGCCAAGAAGCTCAAGAAGGGCAAGGGCTTCGATCTCGAAGACTTCCGCGATCAGCTGCAGCAGATGAAGAACATGGGTGGCCTGGGCGGCCTGATGGACAAACTGCCCAGCATCGGCGGGGTAAATCTGTCGCAGATGGGCAATGCTCAGGGCGCGGCAGAGAAGCAGTTCAAGCAGATGGAGGCGATCATCAACTCCATGACCCCGGCCGAGCGTCGCGATCCTGACCTGATCAGCGGTTCGCGCAAGCGCCGGATCGCCCTGGGTTCCGGTACCCAGGTGCAGGACATCGGGCGGCTGATCAAGCAGCACAAGCAGATGCAGAAGATGATGAAGAAATTCTCCTCCAAGGGCGGCATGGCCAAGATGATGCGCGGCCTGGGCGGGATGCTGCCTGGTGGCGGCATGCCGAAGCTGTAACCCTTATTCCGGGCGCTTGTCTCTTGAAGGATGAGCGCTCAGAACCCCCGCTGCGGCGGGGCAACGGCCACGCAATACGTGGCTCAACCGGCAAATCTGGACGGCAGGGCGAGGCCTTGTCGAAAAAGTCATTTGCAAATGTCCGTGTATTCCCCGAGAATATGCGGCCTTTTGGGCACCCGTGTGCCTATTTGGCATTCAGATTTGCAGCACCGACTATAGGAACGATGTTCACATGGTAACCATCCGTCTTGCCCGTGGCGGCTCGAAAAAGCGCCCTTTCTACCACCTGACCGTGACCAACTCGCGTAACGCCCGTGACGGCCGTTTCGTTGAGCGCGTAGGTTTCTTCAACCCGATCGCTGCTGGCGCTGAAGTCAAGCTGTCGGTCAACCAGGAGCGCGTCAGCTACTGGCTGAGCCAAGGCGCACAGCCGTCTGAGCGTGTTGCTCAGCTGCTGAAGGACGCTGCCAAGGCCGCTGCCTGAGCAATATGAACGCGACGCCAGAAAAGGCTGACGACCTCATCGTCGTTGGCAAGATTTTTTCGGTTCACGGCGTTCGCGGCGAGGTGAAGGTGTATTCCTTTACCGATCCGATTGAAAACCTGTTGGATTATCCACGCTGGACGCTTCGGCACGAAGGCAAGGTAAAGCAGGTCGAGCTGGTCAGCGGTCGTGGCTCCCAAAAGGGTCTGGTCGTTAAACTGAAAGGCCTCGATGATCGTGATGAAGCGCGTCTTCTGAGCGGCTTCGAAATCTGCATCCCGCGGAGCCTTTTGCCCAACCTGGCCGCAGACGAGTACTACTGGTACCAGCTGCAGGGCCTGAAGGTCATCAACCAGGACGAACAGCTGTTCGGCAAGGTCGATCACCTGTTGGAGACCGGTGCGAACGATGTAATGGTGGTCAAACCCTGCGCAGGCAGCCTGGATGATCGCGAGCGTCTGTTGCCCTATACGGCGCAATGTGTGCTGGCAATCGACCTGGAAGCAGGCGTGATGCGGGTTGAATGGGACGCGGACTTCTAAACGATGGGTAACCTTCGCGTAGACGTCATCACGTTGTTCCCCGAGATGTTCTCGGCCATCACTGAGTACGGCATTACCAGCCGCGCGGTAAAACAGGGGTTGCTTCAGGTGACCTGCTGGAACCCGCGGGACTACACCACAGATCGCCACCATACAGTGGATGATCGGCCGTTTGGCGGTGGCCCGGGCATGGTGATGAAAATCAAGCCTCTGGAAGACGCCTTGGTTAGCGCCAGGCAAGCGACCGGAGCATCGGCAAAGGTGATTTACCTTTCGCCGCAAGGCCGCAAGCTGACTCAGCAAGCGGTCAAAGGCCTGGCCGAACAGGAATCGCTGATCCTGATCGCCGGTCGTTATGAAGGCATCGACGAGCGCTTTATCGAGGCTCATGTCGATGAGGAGTGGTCGATTGGCGACTATGTGCTTTCCGGTGGCGAGCTGCCGGCCATGGTACTGATCGATGCGGTTACACGGCTGCTGCCCGGAGCTTTAGGGCATGTGGACTCGGCGGAGGAAGACTCCTTCACCGACGGTCTGCTCGATTGCCCGCACTACACCCGACCTGAGGTGTATGCGGATCAGCGTGTTCCCGACGTGTTGCTAAGTGGCAACCATGCACACATCCGGCGTTGGAGAATGAAGCAGTCCCTTGGTAGGACCTTCGAACGACGCGCCGATCTTCTGGAAAGTCGCTCGCTTTCTGGAGAAGAGAAGAAGCTGCTCGAGGAATATCTCCGCGAGCGGGACGATAGTTAAACGTATCGATGGTGGATCACGTATCCATCTTAGGAGCACAGCATGACCAACAAGATCATCCAGCAGCTCGAAGCCGAGCAGATGAGCAAGGAAATCCCGACCTTCGCACCAGGCGACACCATCGTCGTTCAGGTTAAAGTGAAGGAAGGTGAGCGTTCCCGTCTGCAGGCGTTCGAAGGCGTCGTTATCGCCAAGCGTAACCGCGGCCTGAACAGCGCCTTCACCGTGCGCAAAATCTCCAGCGGCGTTGGCGTTGAGCGTACCTTCCAGACCTACAGCCCGCAGATCGACAGCCTGGCCGTGAAACGTCGTGGTGACGTGCGTAAAGCCAAGCTGTACTACCTGCGCGACCTGTCCGGCAAAGCCGCTCGCATCAAGGAAAAACTGTCCTGAGTACAGTTTGCCCGGTGGCCTTGGCCGCCTAGCGAGAAAAAAGCAGCCTTCGGGCTGCTTTTTTGCGTTTTGAAACCCGAAAGAAGTGACGGACATGACTAGCCGAGATCAGGAAATTCAGCGCCGCACCGAGTTGTCGGTGACCCGCGTGACCAAAGCGGTGTTCCCCAACACCACCAACCACCACAACACCTTGTTCGGCGGGACTGCGCTGGCCTGGATGGACGAAGTGTCGTTCATCGCCGCTACGCGCTTCTGCCGGCTGCCACTGGTGACCGTGTCCACAGACCGTATCGATTTCAAGCACCCGATCCCGGCAGGCTCGATCGTCGAGCTGGTGGGGACGGTGATCAAGGTCGGCAACACCAGCTTGCAGGTTCAAGTGGACGTATTCGTCGAGAACATGTACCTGGATGGGCGCGAGCGGGCAATCCATGGTGTGTTCAGCTTTGTCGCCATCGACGAGGACAAACGCCCGGTGCCGGTGTTGCCACAAGCCTGAGGGCTCAACCCGGTGCGGCAGTCGTCTCGGTGACGGGGGCCGGTTCCACCAGCGCCACCAGGGTCCAGCCAGGTTGCGGCGCAAGCGGGTTCTCGGGGCTTGATACATGCACCCAGCCCTGGGCATCCCGGGCAAACAACAGATGTGCCCGCTCGCCATGCAATGCCTGGTAATTGTCCCAGTCGAAGCCCTCGGTAAGGTTGGTGCTGTAAAGTTCCGCGCCATGATGCAGCCGATTGGCCATTTGCTGGTAGGTCATCGGGCTTGAGCCCAGCAGTTGGCCACGGTGCTCTTCGCTGGCCCGGTGTTTGTCGCTGCGCTGCTTCTCCAGGCCGCTAGCCAGCACATACAAACGGCCGTGGCCGAAGTCATGACGAAAGCGCGCACAGGCCAAGGCGTTGATCTCCCCGGCAGGCGACAGCCCCAGCAAGTGGCCGAGGCCTACGAGGTCCAGGTGCGCGTCGGCATGCTGCGAGGCCGGGTTGCCAAAGTAGGTCGGCAGCCCCTCCATGCGCGCCGCACGAATGTTTTCCCAGCTCGAATCGGTCAGCAACACACGGCAACCCAGTTGCTGCAGTGCTTTGCCGATGGTGCGTGCGGGTTGGTTGGCGCCGACGATGAGAAAACCGCTGGGCGCCGGCTCCGCCACCTTGAGCAGGCGCGCCAGGGGGCGCGCCGTAGCGCTCTGCAGCACGACAGTGCCGATGATCACGGCAAAGGTGAGCGGCACCAGCAGCAGCGCGTCCTGATGCCCGGCCTCATGCAGGCGGATGGCGAATATCGCCGACACTGCGGCGGCGACGATACCGCGTGGTGCGATCCAGGCCAGCAGGGCCCGTTCCCTCCAGTTCAGGGACGACCCCAGCGTCGACAGCAAAACATTCAGCGGCCGCGCCACCAACTGGATCACCAGCAGCAGTGCCAGTACGGCCGGGCCCAGCCCCAGCAGGGCATGCAAATCGAGCCGCGCGGCGAGCAGGATGAACAGGCCGGAGATCAGCAGTACGCTGAGGTTCTCCTTGAAATGCAGGATCTGCCGTACATCGACGCCACGCATGTTGGCCAGCCACATGCCCATTACCGTCACCGCCAGTAGCCCGGACTCGTGAGCGATCTGGTTGGCGGCGATGAAAATACCCAGTACGGCGGCCAGCGACGCCAGGTTGTGCAGGTATTCCGGCAGCCACTGCTCGCGCATGATCTGCCCCAGTAACCAGCCACCGGCGGCGCCCAGGGCGCTGCCGCAGAAGATGACCCCGGCAAAGGTGCCCAAGCTCTGGCTCAGGCCATTGCCATCGGTGCTGGCGATGATAAAGCTGTACACCACGACGGCGAGCAGGGCACCGATCGGGTCGATGACGATGCCTTCCCAGCGCAGGATGTTGGCAATGGTCGCTTTCGGCCGTACCACGCGCAGCATGGGCACGATGACCGTAGGGCCTGTCACCAGGGTCAAGGTGCCGAACAGGATCGCCAGCGGCCAGTCGAAACCCAGCAGCCAGTGTGTCGCCAGGGCGATCACCAGCCAGGTCGACAGGGCGCCGACAGTGACCAGGCGGTGCACCACGCTGCCGATGTCTCGCCATTGCGAGAGGTGCAGGGTCAGGCTGCCTTCGAACAGGATCAGTGCCACCGCCAGTGACACCAGCGGCATCAACAGTGGGCCAAACAGCGCTTGCGGGTCGAGCCAGCCGAGCAATGGGCCGACCGTTATGCCGGCCAGCAGCAGGAAGAGAATTGCTGGCAGCTTCAGGCGCCAGGCCAGCCACTGGCAGGCAAGGGCGGCGGCACCGATACCGCCCACACTGAGTAGGATCTGCTGTTCGTTCATGCGGGCTCCCTATGCCGGCGTTGTTATGAAAGACTAAGCGTCATTTCGTCGTTTGCCACCGAGTTTTCATGCCAGCCCTTGACCACCCCTTGATCGACCAGTTCCTTGATGCCCTGTGGCTGGAAAAAGGCCTTTCAGACAACACTCGCGTCTCTTATCGCAGTGACCTGGCGCTGTTCAACGGCTGGCTGCAGGATCACGGCCTGGCCTTGCCTGCCGCCGGTCGGGAGCTGATCCTCGATCACCTGGCCTGGCGTCTGGATCAGGGTTACAAGCCGCGTTCCACTGCGCGTTTTCTCTCAGGTCTGCGTGGCTTCTTTCGCTACTTGCTGCGGGAAAAGCTCATTGCCGTCGATCCAACCCTGCAAATAGAGATGCCGCAGTTGGGCAAGCCCTTGCCCAAGTCTTTGTCGGAAGCCGACGTCGATGCCCTGCTGCAGGCTCCGGACCTTGGCGAAGCCATTGGCCAGCGCGACCGTGCCATGCTTGAGGTCCTGTACGCCTGTGGTCTGCGCGTTACCGAACTGGTCAGCCTTGCTCTGGACCAGGTGAACCTGCGCCAGGGCGTGCTGCGGGTGATGGGCAAGGGCAGCAAGGAGCGCCTGGTACCGATGGGCGAAGAGGCGGTGCTGTGGCTGGAGCGCTACCTGCGTGACGGGCGCGTCGAGCTGCTCAACGGGCGCCCGAGCGATGTGCTGTTCCCCAGCCTGCGGGGTGAACAGATGACCCGTCAGACCTTCTGGCACCGCATCAAGCATCACGCCCGGATTGCCGGCATCGACAAGCCGCTGTCGCCGCACACCTTGCGCCACGCTTTCGCCACCCATCTGCTCAACCACGGTGCGGACCTGCGCGTAGTGCAGATGCTGCTGGGGCACAGCGACCTGTCGACCACGCAGATCTATACCCATGTGGCCAAGGCCCGCCTGCAGCAACTGCACGCTCAGCACCATCCGCGTGGATGAATGTTTTTCATGTTCCGCCGGCCGGTACTCGCAGCCCCCTTCACGGGTAGCGTGTTGTGGTAGGCTTGGGCGGTTTGCACCAAGGGCCGCACGGTTGCCGCGTTTTTGCGCAGGTGACACCCTCCGGCCCCTGTCCGCCCTCAGGAGTTCCCATGCGCGTGACCCAGATTTTCGCCGCCGCCGCGTTGGCGCTGGCCAGTACCTTTGCCGTTGCTGCGGCGACCGACAGCAATGCCGCTGCCGAGCAGGCGATTCGCAAGTCGTTGCAGAACCTTGAGCTGGAAGTGCCGGTCGAGAGCGTGGCCAGCAGCCCGCTCAACGGCCTGTATGAAGTCAAGCTGCAGGGCGGCCGTGTGCTGTACGCCAGCGCCGATGGCCAGTTCGTGATGCAGGGCTACCTGTACCAGATCCAGGACGGCAAGCCGGTAAACCTGACCGAGAAGACCGAGCGCCAAGGCGTAGCCAAGCTCATCAATGGCATTCCAGCCGCCGAGATGGTGGTTTATCCTGCCAAGGGCCAGACCAAGTCGCACATCACCGTGTTCACCGACACCACCTGCCCGTATTGCCACAAGCTGCACGCCGAAGTGCCAGAGCTCAACCGTCGCGGTATCGAAGTGCGCTATGTCGCCTTCCCGCGCCAGGGCCTCGGCTCGCCGGGTGACGAGCAGTTGCAGGCCGTGTGGTGCTCCAGTGACCGCCGCGCAGCGCTGGACAAGATGATCGACGGCAAGGAAATCAAGGCTGCCAAATGCGCCAACCCGGTCGGTAAGCAGTTCCAGCTGGGCCAGTCGATCGGCGTTAACGGCACGCCGGCGATCGTGCTCGAAAACGGCCAGGTGATTCCAGGTTACCAACCGGCACCGCAAGTGGCCAAACTGGCCCTGGCCGGCCAGCAGCAGGCCGCCAAGTAAATCATTCAGTACGCCGTCGTCATGGGGTGACGGCATGTTTCACGGTCGGCGCAGGTGCCGGCCGTTCAATGGGGAGTTCACAGTGAAACCGGTCAAAGTAGGCATCTGTGGGTTGGGGACCGTCGGTGGCGGTACCTTCAATGTACTTCAGCGCAACGCCGAGGAGATTGCCCGCCGTGCCGGGCGCGGTATTGAAGTGGCACAGATCGCCATGCGCTCGCCTAACCCGAACTGCCAGATTACCGGTACCCCCATTACCGCTGATGTGTTCGACGTTGCGAGCAACCCGGAGATCGACATTGTCATCGAGCTGATCGGTGGATACACCATCGCTCGCGACCTGGTGCTCAAGGCCATCGAAAACGGCAAGCACGTGGTGACTGCCAACAAGGCGCTGATCGCCGTACACGGCAACGAAATCTTCGCCAAGGCCCGTGAGAAGGGCGTGATCGTTGCGTTCGAAGCCGCAGTGGCAGGTGGCATCCCGGTGATCAAGGCGATCCGCGAAGGCCTGTCGGCCAACCGTATCAACTGGCTGGCCGGGATCATCAACGGCACAGGCAACTTCATTCTCACCGAAATGCGTGAAAAAGGCCGGGCCTTCCCCGATGTGCTGGCCGAAGCCCAAGCGCTGGGTTATGCCGAAGCCGACCCGACTTTCGACGTCGAAGGTATCGATGCTGCGCACAAGCTGACCATCCTGGCGTCCATCGCCTTTGGTATCCCGCTGCAGTTCGACAAGGCCTACACCGAAGGCATCACCCAGCTGACCACTGCCGACGTGAACTACGCCGAAGCCCTGGGCTACCGCATCAAGCACCTGGGTGTGGCCCGTCGCACTGCAGAAGGCATCGAGCTGCGCGTGCACCCGACGCTGATCCCGAGCGATCGCCTGATCGCCAACGTCAATGGCGTGATGAACGCCGTGATGGTCAATGGCGATGCGGCAGGCTCCACCCTTTACTACGGAGCAGGCGCCGGCATGGAGCCCACCGCTTCCTCGGTGGTCGCCGACCTGGTCGACGTGGTCCGCGCCATGACCTCCGACCCTGAAAACCGCGTGCCGCACCTGGCCTTCCAGCCGGATTCGCTGTCGGCGCACCCGATCCTGCCGATCGAAGCCTGCCAGAGCGCCTACTACCTGCGTATCCATGCCAAGGATCACCCAGGCGTGCTGGCTCAGGTGGCGAGCATCCTGTCGGAGCGCGGCATCAACATCGAGTCGATCATGCAGAAAGAAGTCGAGGAACAGGACGGCCTGGTGCCGATGATCCTGCTGACCCACCGTGTGGTCGAGCAGAGCATCAACGACGCCATCGTTGCTCTTGAAGCCTTGCAGGACGTGGTCGG
This sequence comes from Lelliottia jeotgali, assembly GCF_977070485.1. Lineage (NCBI taxonomy): Bacteria > Pseudomonadati > Pseudomonadota > Gammaproteobacteria > Enterobacterales > Enterobacteriaceae > Lelliottia > Lelliottia jeotgali. Next base: position 140,717 of record NZ_CDRVFO010000009.1, on the reverse strand, counting down.
CAAGGTCGTGCGCATCCGCGTCGAACAGCTCAACTAAGCGGCAAGCTTCAAGCTGCAAGCTGCAAGAAAAAGCAGTTCGGTGTTGAGGCTTCTAACAGTTTAAATTTGCGGCAAGGGCAGTGCAGAGCGTAAGAAAAATGCCGAACAGCTTTTTCTTGGCGCTTTCAGCTTGCAACTTGCCGCTCAAACCGAAGGTTTGCATATGCGCTATATCAGCACCCGCGGCCAGGCACCGGCCCTGAATTTCGAAGACGTCCTGCTGGCTGGCCTGGCCAGCGATGGCGGCCTGTACGTGCCAGAGAACCTCCCACGCTTCACCCAGGAAGAAATCGCTTCCTGGGCAGGCCTGCCGTATCACGAACTGGCCTTCCGTGTGATGCGCCCGTTCGTCGAGGGCAGCATTGCCGATGCCGATTTCAAGAAGATCCTGGAAGAGACCTACGGCGAGTTCGCCCACGCCGCGGTCGCTCCGCTGCGCCAACTGAACAGCAACGAGTGGGTTCTTGAGTTGTTCCACGGCCCGACGCTGGCCTTCAAGGACTTCGCCCTGCAGCTGCTTGGTCGTCTGCTTGATCACGTACTGGCCAAGCGCAACGAGCGCGTGGTGATCATTGGCGCCACCAGTGGCGACACCGGCTCTGCCGCCATCGAAGGCTGCCGTCGCTGCGACAACGTCGACATCTTCATCCTTCATCCGCACCAGCGTGTGTCGGAAGTTCAGCGCCGCCAGATGACCACCATCTTCGGCGACAACATTCACAACATCGCCATCGAGGGCAACTTCGATGACTGCCAGGAGATGGTCAAGGCTAGCTTCGCCGACCAGTCGTTCCTCAAAGGCACCCGCCTGGTCGCAGTCAACTCGATCAACTGGGCGCGAATCATGGCCCAGATCGTCTACTACTTCCACGCTGCCCTGCAGCTCGGTGGCCCGGCGCGTTCGGTGGCGTTCTCGGTGCCGACCGGCAACTTTGGCGACATCTTCGCCGGCTACCTGGCACGGAACATGGGCCTGCCGGTCAGCCAGCTGGTGGTTGCCACCAACCGCAACGACATCTTGCACCGCTTCATGAGCGGCAACCAGTACGTCAAGGAAACCCTGCACGCGACCTTGTCGCCGTCGATGGACATCATGGTCTCGTCCAACTTCGAGCGTTTGTTGTTCGACCTCCATGGTCGCAACGGTGTGGCTATCGGCGAACTGATGGCCAACTTCAAGCAGGGCGGCGGTTTCAGCGTCGACCAAGACCGCTGGACCGAGGCGCGCAAGCTGTTCGACTCGCTGGCAGTGAGCGACGAGCAGACCTGCGAGACCATCGCCGAGGTCTTCGCCAGCACAGGTGAGGTGCTCGACCCGCATACCGCGATCGGCGTAAAGGCCGCGCGCGAATGCCGTCGCAGCCTGGATACCCCTATGGTGGTGCTGGGCACTGCGCACCCGGTCAAGTTCCCTGAGGCCGTAGAGAAGGCGGGCGTCGGCAAGGCGCTGGAACTACCTGCGCACCTGAGCGACCTGTTCGGCCGTGAGGAGCGCTGCACGGTTCTGGCCAACGACCTCAAGGCAGTCCAGGCCTTCGTCAGCCAGCACGGTAATCGCGGCAAGCCGCTTTAATCGTGATGAAAGGGGCCGCTGCGCGGCCCCTTTTTTAGACTTTTCCCTGGTTTCATTCAGATTTTTCCTATGTAAAACGCGTTAAGCGCTGCATACAGTGGCCCGTCCTTCCCTCAGGAGCGGCTCATGCATCAGCCCTACGTGTTGATTCACCAGGCTCGGCCTTCCCACCAGATTCTCCTGCATCAGGCGTGCAATGCCCTGGGCGTTTTCGATGTGCGCATCACCCATGATCTGGTTGACCTCAATGCCTGCCTGGCACGCAAGCGCGGTGCCGATCTGCTGATCCTCGACCATGCGATGAAAGGCGGCCAGGCCCTGCTCGAACGCCTGGAGCGCAACCGCTGTTCACGCGCCTTGCTTTTCGTCGGCTGTGCCAGCAAGCACCGGCCCAACCTTGCCGAGCAAGCTCGCGAGCGTGGCCTCTGGGTGCTGGCCGACCTGCCGTGGCCGCTGCCGGTGCGGCGCTGGCAACAGGCCTTGCAGCGTATTCAAACGGTCACATCACCCACGCATGCTCATTGAAACAGCTGAGGCGTAACGAACTTTCCGCTGCGCTTGCTGGTCAGTTCCTTCATATACCACCACGCAGCGAGTGATCCGGATGGAAAGAATCTGCAGACTGCTTAATGACGCCCTGAGCCCCTATCAGACCCAGCTTGGCACCGCCGATGCCAGTGGTAACCGGCAACTCACCGTTTTCGACAGCCTCGGTGGCATTACCTTGCGCCGAACGGTCAGCCAGCGCCAGTTGCAGGAGCAAAGCCTGCTGATCGACCTCGTCGATGGCCTCCACCGTGACTTGCAGATAGCCGAAGGGCGCCTGCAGCCCTGTGTCATCGCGGCGTTGCAGCAACGCCAGCATCCTCCGGGAACCTTTGCCTGAGTGGTGCATCAGAGACAGTAGGGCAGCCAGCCAGCACACAGCTCCGGTGATGGCGGGTTGTCACGGGAAGTCCATGAGGACTTTCGATTGGCCCCGGGCGTCCTCCCCAGCGTCCCGGGGTTTCTTTTTTATCGCCCTTCAAAAAAATGCTTGCTCTGTTCCAGGTATTCTTCTTGCAGCTCCGGATCCAGCCATTTGGCGTAAAGCGCTGGCAGGGTGTCCCGGCGTAGCGGGGGCAGCAGTTGGTCTATATGCGCGACCGCCGCTTGCCCCAAGGGGGAATCGGAGCAGCCCACATGCAGGAACTGGTAGCGGTTCACCCCTTGTATCGGGTGAAACTGGTACTCATCGAGCGAGCCGCCTTGCTGCTGGATCAGGTAGCGCACTTCCGGCCAGTAGCCGAGCACCAGTTGCAGGCGCCCGAGGCGCTGCATCTGCAGCAGATTGGCAGTGGCATCGTTACCATAGTGACGGCTGAGGACTGCGTCGGGGAGCTGGTGCAGGATCTCGTCGATCTGTGTGTTGTAGCTGCGTCCGGCGACGATCCCAAGCTTCAGTTGGGTGTCGCTCAACAAGCGTTTGAGGTCAACCTGCGCACCATCCAGAAACGGTGCCAGCAGAGATCCGGCTTGCTTGCGTACGACCAGGCCACCGCTCATCGCCCCCAGCACCGGTTCGGAGAAATGCACGAACTTCGCGCGCTCGGGTGTCCACAGCATGGTCGGATCGCAGGTGAAGCTGGTAGGGTCCTGCAGCATCTGTATGCCGCGCGCCCGAGTGACCCGCACGATGTCGTGGTCGTACTCGGGCATCTGTTCGATCAGCAGCGCCAGCATCCGGTCGATCGCACCTTGGCCCTTGGCCGCACCCTCCAGGATGGTGAAGGGCGGCAGGTCGCGGACCAGCCATACCAGGCGTTCCTTGGCCTGCACTGGCGCGATGGCCATGGCGAGCAGCAGCCCGCACAGCAGGGACAGGAACGCGCGCACGGGCGGGGGCGACCTCAGACCGTGCCTGCCTGGCGCAAGCTGGCGATGGCGGCGGCGTCATAACCCAGGGCGCCAAGCAGTGCATCGGTGTGCTCGCCCAGCGCCGGGCCTACCCACTCGGCCGAGCCGGGTGTTTCGGACAGCTTGGGTACAATGCCTGGCATCTTGAACGCTTTACCGTCTGGCAGGCGGGCCTGCAGGAACATCTCGCGGGCCAGGTACTGTGGATCGTTGAACATGTCTTCTGCCGAGTAGATACGGCTTGCCGGCACTTCGGCGGCTGTCAGTATCTGCATGACCTGCTCCAGGGGCAGGCTGTTGGCCCAGCGGTCGATCACCCCATACAGTTCGTCACGCCGCGCATCGCGGCCATCATTGCTGGCCAGTGTTGGGTCGGCGGCCAGGTCGTTACGGCCGATGGCCTGCATGAAGCGTTTGAATATCGCATCGCCATTGGCACCGATCTGCACGTGCTTGCCGTCGGCGCTGGTGTGGATGGAGGAGGGCGTGATGCCCGGCATGATGTTGCCGGTGCGTTCGCGAATGAAGCCAAACACATCGAACTCGGGGACCATGCTTTCCATCATGGCGAAGATTGCCTCGTACAGCGCCACGTCCACCACCTGGCCCTGGCCGCCATTGACCTCGCGGTGACGCAGCGCCATCAGTGCACCGATCACGCCCCACAATGCAGCGATCGAGTCGCCGATGGAGATGCCGGTGCGTACCGGTGGGCGGTCATCGAAGCCGGTGATATAGCGCAGGCCACCCATCGACTCGCCCACGGCGCCGAAGCCTGGCTGATCCTTCATCGGCCCGGTCTGGCCGAAGCCTGACAGGCGCACCATCACCAGTTTCGGGTTGAGCTCGTGCAGCACATCCCAGCCCAGGCCGAGCTTTTCCAGCACGCCCGGGCGGAAGTTCTCGATGAGAATGTCGGCCTCGGCCAGCAGCCGCTTGAGGATCTCGCGACCATCGGGATGCTTGAGGTTCAGCGTCAGTGACTGCTTGTTGCGCGCCTGCACGAACCACCACAGCGAAGTACCCTCGTACAGCTTGCGCCATTTGCGCAGCGGGTCACCGCCGTCGGGCGACTCGACCTTGATCACCTCGGCACCGAACTCGGCGCAGATGCGCGAAGCGAACGGGCCAGCGATCAGGGTGCCAAGCTCGATGACTTTCAGGCCGGCGAGGGGTTTGCTGGGCGTAGACATGGGGCATCCGTGGCAATTGGGCAGAGCCGTGGTTTTATCATAGGTCGGTAGCGGCAGATACTGCTGCGGCGCAACGAAGATCAGGATCGGGTAGACTGTGTGACTTTTCTTTGCGCAAGTAGCCCTTCGACCATGGCCCAGCCGTCCACCACCTACAAATTCGAATTGAATCTGACCGATCTCGATCGCGGCGTGTACGAAAGCGTCAAGCAGACCATCGCCCGTCATCCTTCGGAAACCGAGGAGCGCATGGCCGTGCGGCTGTTGGCCTACGCACTCTGGTACAACGAGAATCTGTCGTTCGGCCGCGGCCTGTCGGATGTCGACGAGCCTGCCCTGTGGGAAAAGAGCCTGGACGACCGCGTACTGCACTGGATCGAAGTGGGCCAGCCGGACGCTGATCGCCTGACTTGGTGTTCGCGCCGTACCGAGCGCACCAGCCTGCTGGCCTATGGCAGCCTGCGTGTATGGGAGACCAAGGTGGTTGGCGCGGTCAAGAACCTGAAGAACCTGAACATCGCCGCTGTGCCGCAAGAGGTGCTCGAGGTGCTTGCCACGGACATGCCGCGCAGCATCAAGTGGGACGTGATGATCAGTGAAGGCACAGTGTTCGTCACTGATGACCGTGGCCAGCACGAAGTGCAGCTGCAGTGGCTGCTCGGTGAGCGTGGCTGAGCCAACCGACCCATGCGTATCGAACCCCGCCCGCTGCCGCCGACCCTGCCGTTTCTCGGTAACCTGCCACCCTTGCTAACCCGCTTGTATGCCGCCCGCGGCGTGCAGTCCGAGGCCGAGCTGGACAAGAGCCTGGCGCGGCTGTTGCCGTACCAGCAGCTCAAGGGCATCGATGCCGCTGTAGACTTGCTGGTCGAAGCGCTCGACCAGCGCCAGCGCATCATCATCGTCGGCGACTTCGATGCCGACGGCGCCACCGCCAGTACTGTCGGCGTGCTCGGCCTGCGCCTGCTGGGTGCGGCCCATGTCGACTACCTGGTGCCCAACCGTTTCGAATATGGCTATGGCCTGACCCCGGAGATCGTCGAGGTGGCGCTGCAGCGCCAGCCGCAATTGCTGATCACGGTCGACAACGGCATTTCCAGTGTCGAGGGTGTGGCGGCAGCCAAAGCGGCCGGGCTCAAAGTGCTGGTCACCGACCACCACCTGCCGGGCCAGCAATTGCCGGTTGCCGACGCCATCGTCAACCCGAACCAACCAGGTTGCGACTTCCCGAGCAAGTCGTTGGCCGGTGTCGGGGTGATCTTCTACGTGCTGATGGCCTTGCGCGCACGCCTGCGTAGCCTGGGGCGATATGAAACCCAGGCACAACCGAACATCGGCGAACTGCTCGACCTGGTCGCGCTGGGCAGCGTAGCCGACGTGGTGCCGCTGGATGCCAATAACCGCATCCTCGTGCATCAGGGCCTGGAGCGCATCCGTGCCGGCAGGGCGCGGCCGGGGCTGAAGGCGATTCTGGAGGTGGCACGTCGCGATCACCGGCGTATCACCTCCACTGACCTGGGTTTCATTCTAGGCCCGCGGCTCAATGCCGCCGGGCGCCTGGACGACATGAGCCTGGGTATCGAGTGCCTGTTGTGCGAGGACGAGGCGCTGGCCCAGGACATGGCACAGCAGCTCGATGGCCTGAACCAGGACCGCAAGTCGATCGAGCAGGGCATGCAGCGCGAAGCGTTGGCCCAGCTCAAGGATTTGCCGGTCGAGTCCATGCCCTATGGCCTGTGCCTGTTCGATGCCGAATGGCACCAGGGCGTGATCGGTATTCTCGCCTCGCGCCTGAAGGAGCGTTACCACCGCCCGACCATCGCCTTCGCCGATGCCGGTGAGGGCATGCTCAAGGGCTCGGCGCGGTCGGTACCGGGCTTTCACATCCGTGATGCGCTGGATGCAGTGGCAGCGCGCCATCCGCAGTTGATCAGCAAGTTTGGCGGCCATGCCATGGCCGCGGGGCTGTCGCTACCTGAAGGCAATTTCCCCGCGTTTGCCGAGGCGTTCGACGAAGAAGTGCGGCGCCAGCTGCGTGAAGAAGACCTCACCGGGCGCCTGCTGTCGGATGGAAGCCTGGCGGTGGAGGAGTTCCACCTTGACCTGGCCAAGGCCTTGCGCCACGCCGGGCCCTGGGGGCAGCACTTCCCCGAACCGTTGTTCCATGGTGTGTTCCAGTTGGTGGAGCAGCGTGTGGTCGGCGAGCGCCACCTTAAAGTGGTGCTCAAGAGCGAATGTGGTTCGGTACGCCTGGATGGCATTGCCTTCGGCATCGACCGCGAGGTTTGGCCGAACCCGACCGTGCGTTGGGTGGAGCTTGCCTACAAGCTGGATGTTAACGAGTTTCGAGGTAATGAAAGTGTGCAGTTGATGATTGCGCATATGGAGCCGCGCTGAAAGCACTACAAGTGCCTGACTTGGTCTTTGCGGGGGGCGGCGCTCGATTTCCCTGGCTCGATGCGGAACAGTGGGTGAGTCTGGTGTTCACCCTGAAAGAAGGTGGTCTTCCCGACAGTAAAGTGGGTGCCGTCTGTGGTCATCGAATTCCCTCCTGAAGTTTCTCGATTGCCTGTTCTGGCCTCTTTGTGGGCAAGCCAGCTCCCACAGGTCATCTGCAAGTTTTGAGGTCTGTGATGCGCCTGTGGCCGCAGGTTTACCCTCGAAGAGGCCAGTGAATCCAACCTCAATGCAGGGTAGTAGTACGCTCCAAGGCCAATGACAGCGCATCTGCTTGGCCCCAGGCAATCTGCAGGGCACGCAGCCCATTCACAAGCGATTCCCGGGAGCTGTCATCTTCGACGGCATCGAGGACTCGATGGCAATGGTTGTAAGCGAGCATCAGGTAGTGGGTGACGTTCATCAACACGTGATCGATTGGCACGATGCCATCGCTCACGGCGTTGGTCAGGGTCTTGTCGGAGGGAAGGTCGAAATGGTGGGGCGGATCGGGGACTAGTTTTTTCATAGTGAACGACTCGTAAGGTTACTGATTGACCGACCTGTCCGATTCCACACGGATGGGTGGCAGTTGTACGCGGTGTGGAATCCAGGCTACGAGTAAACCCGGTAGGCTTTGCGGCCTCCCGCGCACAACTGCCATGACGACAGCAACTCAGTAATTGACAGGATTCCACTCCCGGACGCCAAACATCAGCGACACGAAAAGCCTAAAGGGTGGGGTTTCCAGGGACAATCAGCCGCGAGTCGACAAGATTCGTAGGATATTTTCCTGATCTAGGTATCGCTAGCTCATATGTGTAGGAAACATCTGATGCGCGCGTCGGAGCAGTCAGCAATCTCAGGGAACCTTCCCCCCCACCAATCTGGTCTAGTCTGATTAATGACCGGCACCGGGCCAGGGATGTGCACTTGAATGCCCGGGCCGGATCACCATTGGAGTCCTTGGGAGGTGCCCTCATGAGCCTGCTGCTCGAGCCTTACACCCTGCGTCAGCTGACGTTGCCCAACCGCATCGCTGTCTCGCCGATGTGCCAGTATTCCGCTGTCGATGGCCTGGCCAACGACTGGCACCTTGTCCATTTGGGTAGCCGCGCCGTCGGTGGTGCCGGGCTGGTCATCACCGAAGCGGTCGCTGTGACCGCCGATGGCCGGATCACTGCCGAGGACCTTGGTCTGTGGAACGATGAACAGGTCGCCCCACTGCAACGCATCACCCGCTTCATCACCGCGCAGGGCGCCGTGCCGGGCATCCAGCTGGCCCACGCCGGGCGCAAGGCCAGCACCCATCGCCCCTGGCTGGGCAAGCATGGCAGCGTCAAGATCGAGGAAGGAGGCTGGCAGCCGGTGGGGCCGTCGAAAATTGCCTTCGACCCTGAACACACGGCACCGCGTGAGTTGAGCAAAGACGAGATCCAGGATGTTGTAGCCGAGTTTGTCAAAGCCACCGAACGGGCATTGCAAGCGGGCTTCAAGGTAGTCGAGATCCACGCCGCCCATGGCTACCTGCTGCATCAGTTCCTCTCGCCGCTAAGCAATCAGCGCCGTGACGAATATGGCAGCTGTTTCGAAAACCGCATCCGCCTTACGCTGCAGGTGACCGACGCGGTGCGTAAGGTTTGGCCGAAGGAACTGCCGCTGTTCGTTCGCGTGTCGGCGACCGACTGGGTGGAAGACGGCTGGAACCCCGACGAAACAGTAGAACTGGCCCGTCGCCTGCGAGCGCTCGGAGTCGACTTGATCGATGTGTCCTCCGGCGGTACTTCGATGAATGCCGAAATCCCCACCGGCCCCGGCTACCAGACCCGCTTCGCCGAGCGTGTACGCAAGGAATCGGAAATCGCCACCGGTACGGTGGGCATGATCACCGAACCGGCCCAGGCTGAACACATCCTGCGCACCGGGCAGGCCGACCTGATCTTCCTCGCCCGCGAGCTGCTGCGCGACCCTTACTGGCCGTTGCATGCCGATGATGACCTGGGCGGTAACAGGGCTACGTGGCCGGCGCAGTATCAACGGGCTACCAGCCGGGCGAATCCGATACATGAGTCGGATCTGCGGGACTGATTGACCACCTCAGCTGTAAGCGGCCTTGCTCAGAATATCGCTGACCCACTGATTGATGCTTTTTTCCGCCAGCTCGGCCTTTGCGGCCACGCTGGCGTGAAGGGTGGGCTCAAGGCGCAGACTCAGCTTCCCTGAATAGGTCTTTTGCGGCTCACGGCCAAGGCGTTTACAGGTTTCGAGATAGTCATCAACGGCCTCCTCGAATGCTTGTCGCAATTCACTGATCGATTCGCCGTGAAAACCAATCACGTCACGTATGCCCGCAACGTGTCCAATCAGCAACTGGTCCTCGTCACTGTATTCGATTCTTGCGGCATAGCCGCGGTAGGTCATGACATTCATGGTGTTACTCCGGCCTGCTCAAGGAACTGGCGGGCGTCGCGCAATTGATAGGTTTTGGCATGTTTGTCCGGGTGAGGCCGATGGAAGGTGGCAACGGCCCCATTGAGCTCAAAGCGAACTCGCGAACCTCGACCTTCGATGACATTTGTGCCAGCTGATCTCAACAGTGACTCCAGCCGGACCCATTCCAAGGTCTTGGGCACTGGTTTCCTGAAAATGGCTTCAAGGGCCGATCTTTGATGATTATTCATGGTATCAGACTATGATACCAGTCGTTTTTTTCACAACAGCCGGACTGTAGGAGATAGGGGACCGTGCTTGAAGGAAAGGTCCTAGGTATTCATGCGAGGACGATCGCCACTTTGTACCGGCCTCCTTGCTGACTTGTCTCAGGAGAGGCCGGTAGCTTCACATCACGCTCAATGCTTGATCATCACGTGCCGCACACAGGTGTAATCCTCCAGCCCATACATCGACATGTCCTTCCCATACCCCGAATGCTTCTGCCCGCCATGGGGCATTTCGCTGACCAGCATGAAGTGGGTATTGACCCAGGTGCAGCCATACTGCAACCGGGCCGCCAGGCGGTGGGCGCGGCCGGTGTCGCGGGTCCACACCGATGAAGCCAGGCCGTACTCCGAGTCGTTGGCCCATTCCAGCGCCTGCGCTTCGTCAGTGAAGCGTGTCACCGACACCACCGGGCCAAACACCTCGTGGCGCACGATCTCGTCATCCTGCAGCGCATCAGCCAGCACTGTTGGCTCGAAGAAGAAACCATCCCCCGGTAGTGCCTTGCCTCCGGTGACCAGGCGAATGTGCGGCTGGGCGATGGCGCGCCCGACCAGGCCGGCTACCTTGTCACGGTGCTGGGCGCTGATCAGCGGGCCGAGTTCGGTGTCTTCGGCATCCTGCAGGCCGGTTTTTAGGCTGGCCACGGCTTTGCCGAGGCGTTCGACGAAGCGTTCGTAGATGCCGGCCTGCACATACAGGCGGCAGGCCGCAGTGCAGTCCTGTCCTGCGTTGTAGAAACCGAAGGTCCGGATACCGTCGATGGCGGCATCGATGTCGGCATCATCGAATACCAGCACCGGCGCCTTGCCGCCCAGCTCCATGTGCATGCGCTTTACGCTGTCGGCCGTGGCGCCGATGATGTGCGCGCCGGTGGGGATCGATCCGGTCAGCGAGACCATACGCACCTTGGGGTGGGTAATCAGTGGGTTGCCGACTGTCTGGCCGCGGCCGAAGAGGATGTTGAGCACGCCGGCAGGCAGTACGTCCTTGGCCAGTTCGCCGAGGCGCAGGGCGGTCAGCGGGGTCAGCTCGGACGGTTTGATGACCACGGTATTGCCAGCGGCCAAGGCGGGGGCGATCTTCCACGCCAGCATCATCAGCGGGTAGTTCCAGGGTGCGATCGAGGCCACTACGCCCAGCGGGTCGCGGCGGATCATCGAAGTGTGCCCGGGCAGGTACTCACCGGCCGCCAAGCCACCAAGGCAGCGGGCGGCGCCGGCAAAATAGCGGAACACATCGGCGATGGCCGGCATCTCGTCGTTCAGGGCCGCTGCGAACGGTTTACCGCAATTCTGCGACTCCAGCCTGGCCAGCTCATCGGCATGCGCCTCAATCGTGTCAGCCAGCGCCAGCAGGGCCAGCGAGCGCTCCTTGGGGCTGGTCTGCGACCAGCTGTCGAAGGCCAGGTCGGCGGCGCGCACTGCAGTATCGACCTGGGCCTCGGTGGCTTCGTTGATCTGTGCCAAGGCACTGCCTTCAGCGGGGTTGAGCACGGTCCAGGCCGGGCCATCGCCAGCGACCAGGCGACCGTTGATCAGCATGTTGGTTTGCATCGGGGGCTCCTTGTGGGTCATTTGCCGCTGCCCGCAACGCTTTCACCGCCGCGGGTCAGGTAGTAGGCGCCGAGGATCGGCAGCATGGTCACCAGCATCACCAGCATGGCAACCACGTTGGTCACCGGCACGTCGCGCGGGCGGCTGAGTTGGTTGAGCAGCCAGATGGACAAGGTACGCTCGTTACCGGCAGTGAAGGTGGTGACGATGATCTCGTCGAACGACAGGGCGAAGGCCAGCATGCCGCCGGCCAGCAGCGCCGAGCTTAGGTTGGGCAGGATGATGTAGCAGAAGGTCTGCCAACCATCGGCCCCCAAGTCCATAGAGGCTTCGATCAGGCTTTGCGAGGTGCGCCGCAGGCGGGCAATCACATTGTTGTAGACGATCACCACACAGAAGGTGGCGTGGCCGACCACGATGGTGAACAGCCCAGGCTCGATACCCAGGGCCTTGAACGCCGACAACAGGGCTATGCCGGTAATGATGCCAGGCAGTGCGATCGGCAAGATCAGCATCAGCGAGATGCTCTCCTTGCCGAAGAAGCTGCGCCGGTACAGTGCCGCCGCGGCCAGGGTGCCGAGCACAAGCGCGATGAGCGTGGCCAGGCTGGCCACCTGCAGCGACAGCTTGATGGCCTCGAGCACGTCCGGCCGGGCGAATGCCACGGCGATCCATTTGAGGGTGAAGCCCTTGGGCGGGAAGCTGAACGCCGCATCTTCGGTGTTGAAGGCGTACAGGAAGATGATGAGGATCGGAAAGTGCAGGAACAATAACCCGCCCCAAGCCGCCAGGCGCAGGCCGGTGGAGGCTTTTTCAGAGTGCATCGAAGGCCCCCAGACGCTTGACGATGGACAGGTACACCGCGATCAGCACGATCGGCACCAGGGTGAACGCCGCGGCCATCGGCATGTTGCCGATCGCGCCTTGCTGGGCGTAGACCATGCTACCGATGAAGTAGCCGGGTGGGCCGATCAGCTGCGGCACGATGAAGTCGCCCAAGGTCAGCGAGAAGGTAAAGATCGAACCGGCAGCGATGCCGGGGATCGACAATGGCAGGATCACCTGTATGAAGGTCTGCGCCGGCCGCGCGCCGAGGTCTGCCGATGCCTGCAGCAGTGAAGGCGGCAGGCGCTCCAGGGACGCCTGCACGGGCAGGATCATGAACGGCAGCCAGATGTACACGAACACCAGGAAGCGCCCAAGATGCGAGGTCGACAGCGTGCTGCCGCCCACCGCGGGCAAGGTCAGGAGGGCCTGCAGCAGGCTCTCCAGGTGCAGTTGCTGAATGAACCACTGAGCCACACCACCCTTGGCCAGCAGCAGTGTCCATGCGTAGGTCTTGACGATGTAGCTAGCCCACATCGGCAGCATTACGGCGATATAGAAGAACGCCCGGGTCTTGCCGCGGGTGTAGCGCGCCATGTAATAGGCGATGGGGAAAGCCAGCACGGCGCAGGCCAGCGAGACTGCCACGGCCATGGTCAAGGTGCGCAGGATGATGTCGAAGTTCGACGGGTTGAACAGCGCGGCGAAGTTGCCCACGGTCAGTTGCGGGGTGACTGCCATGGTGAAGTCGTCGAAGGTGTAAAAGCCTTGCCACAAAAGGTTGAGCAGCGACCCTAGGTAGATCGCGGCGAACCAGGTCAGCGGTGGGGTCAGCAGTAACAGCAGGTACAAGTTGGGGCGTCGGTAGAGCAGGTTGGAAAACCTGCGTAACGGGCTCAGGGCCAGGCTCATGTCACTGGCCCTCGGTCAGGACAGTTTCCTGCAGTACCGTCATCGCTTCACGCGGCCAGTGTGCCTGCACCCGTTGGCCGGGCCGCCAGTCTTGTGGCTGCTCGTGCCAGCGGTCGTTGGCCTGGCTGACCGCCAGCAATTGGCCGCTGTCCAGCTGCACTTCATAGCGGGTGGCACTGCCCTGGTACTGGATGTCGCGCAGCAGGCCGCTGACCTGTACATCGTGGCTGGCCTCGGGCTGGCCGAGCAGGCGAATATGCTCGGGGCGAATGGAGAAGGGCGTGCGGCTGCCGCTGAGGTGTTGGGCCAGATCGCCGCGTACTACGTTGGAGGTGCCGACAAACTCGGCGACGAAGGTGGTAGCCGGTTTCATGTACAGATTGCGCGGTGCATCGACTTGTTCGATGCGGCCGCGGTTGAACACCGCCACCCGGTCTGACATCGACAGCGCTTCTGTCTGGTCATGGGTGACGAAAATGAAGGTGATACCCAACTGGCGCTGCAGCTTTTTCAATTCGCCCTGCATCTGTTCGCGCAGTTTCAGGTCGAGGGCGCCGAGCGGCTCGTCGAGCAGCAGCACCCGCGGCCGATTGACCAAGGCGCGGGCCAGGGCCACGCGCTGGCGCTGGCCTCCGGAAAGTTGTGCCGGTTTGCGCTCCCCATAGCCTGCCAGGGCCACCATAGCCAGGGCTTCTTCGGCGCGCGCATGGCGTTCGGCCTTGGCTATGCCTTTGACCTTCAGCCCGTAGGCGATGTTGTCGCGCACGTTCATGTGCGGGAACAGTGCGTAGTCCTGGAAAACGGTGTTGACGTCGCGCTGGTAAGGCGGCACGCCAGCGGCTTCGACGCCATGGATGCGGATCGAGCCGCTGTCCGGCTGCTCGAAACCGGCTATAAGGCGCAGGCAGGTGGTCTTGCCCGAGCCTGAAGGGCCGAGCATCGAAAAGAACTCCCCATCGATGATGTCGATGCTGACCTGGTCAACGGCCTTGACCTCGCCGAAGGTGCGTGACACCTGGGTGAACTGGACGGCTAGGGGCATTGGGGGCTCCAGGTTAAAGCCGGGGCGCTCTGCGCCCCTTTCGCGACACAAGGCCGCTCCTACAGAAATCTGGCGGCCCCTGTTCCTTCAGCTGATGCAACGATGCTCTTGGTCGCTAGCGCCCGCCCATGATCGCAATGTAGTCCTGGGTCCAGCGGCTATACGGCACGAACTTGCCGCCCTGTGCCTGCGGTGTCTTCCAGAAGGCGATTTTGTCGAAGTTGTCGAAGCCATTGGTCTTGCAGCCCTCGGCCCCCAACAGCACATTGCCGTTGCAGGCAGCAGGTACTGCTGGCAATGAGCCGAACCAGGCCGCTACATCGCCCTGTACCTTTGGCTGCAACGACCAGTCCATCCATTTATAGGCACAGTTGGGGTGCTTGGCTTCGCTGTGCAGCATGGTGGTGTCGGCCCAGCCCGTGGCACCTTCCTTCGGCAGGGTGGAGGCCACCGGCTGGTTCTCCGCCTTGAGGCTATTGACCATGTAGCCCCAGGAACTGGAGGCGACCACGCCTTCGTTCTTCACATCGCTCATCTGCACCGTGGCGTCATGCCAGTATCGATGGATCAGCGGTTGCTGCTGGCGCAGCAGTTCGAGCACTGCCTTGTACTGGGCTTCGTTCAGTTCATAGGGGTCCTGAATGCCCAGTTCGGGCTTGGCCGATTTCAGGTACAACGCAGCATCGGCAATGTAGATGGGCCCGTCATAGGCCTGCACGCGGCCTTTGTTCGGTTTGCCGTCGGGCAGGTCTTGCGGCTCGAACACCACGCTCCAGCTGGTGGGTGGCTGCTTGAACGTGTTGGTGTTGTACAGCAGAACGTTCGGCCCCCACTGATACGGGGTACCGTAGACCTGTTTGTCGACCACGTACCAGCCACCGTCCTGCAGGCGCGGGTCGAGGTTTTTCCAGTTGGGAATCAGCCCGGTATTGATCGGCTGCACCTTCTTGCCGGCGATCAGGCGCAGCGAGGCATCGCCGGAGGCGGTTACCAGGTCGTAACCGCCCTTGTTCATCAGGCTGACCATTTCGTCGGAGGTGGCTGCGGTCTTGACGCTGACCTTGCACCCGGTTTCCTTTTCGAAGCCTGTGACCCAGTCATAGGCCTTGTCGCTCTCACCGCGCTCGATATAACCGGGCCAGGCGACGATATCCAGCCGGCCTTCACCGGCGCCCAGGGCCTTGGGCAACTCGGCGGCCTGCAGGCCTGCACTGGCCAGCAGTGCGCCGGTCACGGCGCCGAGCAATGCGGTCTTGTGCGCTGACATGGTGTTCCCTCTTTTAGATCCTGGTCGGGGCAGTCATCAAGAAAGCAGTGGAGCGATAGCTATAAGCGTAATGCGCTTGGGGCGAAGTCGAGTCTAGTTGGCTTTTTGCCTACCGATGCAACATCCGGAAGCAAATCCACGGGTGGCCATGGGCTCTGCAGGCCTTACTCTGGACGTTACTTTCCGCAGCGTGGAGACATGTGAATGAATACTCGGGGTCTGCTCGATCAACTGCTCAAATCCGGCCAGGAACTGTTGAACAAACAGGCCGGCGCAGGCAAGCCGGCTGCAGGCTCAGGAGGCTTGGGCAGCCTGCTTTCCGGCGCCGGGGGCGGTGCGCTAGGGGCTGGCGCCCTGGGTTTGCTGTTGGGCAACAAGAAAGCGCGCAAGTATGGCGGCAAAGTGATCACCTACGGTGGCCTCGCCGCGCTCGGCGTACTGGCCTACAAGGCCTATGGCAACTGGCAGGCCCGCCAGGGCGCAGGGCAGGGGGCCGAACCGCAAACTCTCGATCGCCTGCCGCCGGCCCAGGTCGAGCAGCATAGCCAGGCGGTATTGCGGGCGTTGGTGGCAGCGGCCAAATCCGATGGCCACATCGACGAGCGCGAGCGGGCGCTGATCGAAGGGGAATTCACCCGCCTGGACAGCGACCGTGAACTGCAGCACTGGTTGCACGCCGAGCTGAACAAGCCACTGGACCCTGCCGAAGTCGCGCGCGCCGCACAAACGCCGGAGATGGCTGCCGAGATGTACCTGGCCAGCCTGATGATGGTCGATCAGGAGAACTTCATGGAGCGTGCGTACCTGGACGAACTGGCCCGTCAGCTTCGCCTGGACCCGGCGTTGCGCCAGGAACTGGAGAGTCAGGTCCGACTTGCCGCAGGTCAATGATGGGTAAATGGCCTGGCCACCAGGCAGGGATGCCTGATTAACACCTTATATTCAGCCGCATAAGCGCAGGACGCCTGGGCTATACTTCGGCGATTTTTCCCGCTCGTTGTGAATTCCTGAGGGCTGAATGTGAAGAACTGGACCTTGCGCCAACGGATCCTGGCAAGTTTCGCCGTGATCATCGCCATCATGTTGCTGATGGTCGTAGCCGCTTACTCGCGGCTGGTGGCGATCGAAAGTGCCGAGGAGGCAGTTGGTACCGACAGCATTCCCGGGGTCTACTACAGTTCGATGATCCGCAGTGCCTGGGTCGACAGCTACGTCACCAGCCAGCAGCTGGTGGGGTTGTCCGACCACCGTGAGATCACAGCAGCCGACATGGAGCTGTTCAAAAGCTTCGATGAACGCCTCAAGCAACACCTGGCCAGTTACCAAGGCACCATTCACGACAAGGACGACCAGGACCATTTCGACACCTTCATCCAGATGGAGGCAAACTACACCCATATCATCGGCCAGGTGATTGAAGCCTACCGTCGGCATGATTATGCCGAGGCAGAGCGGTTGATCAAGGACGTTCTGACACCGGCCTGGTCGGAGGGCCGTAATCATCTCAACACGATGATCGAGTACAACCGCGAAGCCGCCGATGCCGCTAACCACCAGATCGTCGGTGCCGTAAGCACTGCCAAAGGCAGCATGATCGTTTCGCTGCTGTTGGCGATCATCGCGGCGGGCATCTGCGGGCTGCTGTTGATGCGCGCCATCACCGCGCCTGTACAGCGCGTGGTGCATGCCCTCGACAAGCTGCGCTCGGGCGACTTGAGCATGCGCCTGAGCCTGGACCGCAAGGACGAGTTCGGCGCCATCGAAAGCGGCTTCAACGAGATGGCCGAGGCGCTGGCCAAGCTGGTGTCCCAGGCCCAGCGCTCTTCGGTACAGGTGACCACATCGGTCACTGAAATTGCGGCCACCTCCAAGCAACAACAGGCCACCGCCACCGAAACCGCTGCGACCACCACGGAGATTGGTGCCACTTCCCGTGAAATTGCCGCTACCTCGCGCGATCTGGTGCGCACCATGACCGAAGTCACCAGCGCCGCCGATCAGGCATCGAGCCTTGCCGGTTCCGGTCAGCAAGGCTTGGCGCGCATGGAGGACACCATGCACCAGGTCATGGGCGCAGCCGACCTGGTCAATGCCAAGCTGGCGATCCTCAACGAAAAGGCCAGCAACATCACTCAGATGGTGGTGACCATCGTCAAGGTCGCCGACCAGACTAACCTGCTGTCGCTCAATGCCGCCATCGAAGCGGAAAAGGCCGGCGAGTACGGGCGCGGTTTTGCCGTCGTGGCCACCGAAGTGCGGCGCCTTGCGGACCAGACGGCTGTCGCCACGTACGACATCGAGCAAATGGTTCGGGAAATCCAGTCGGCGGTATCGGCAGGGGTCATGGGCATGGACAAGTTTTCCGAAGAAGTACGCCGAGGCATGTTCGAAGTGCAGCAAGTGGGCGAGCAGCTGAGCCAGATCATTCATCAGGTACAGGCGCTGGCGCCACGTGTGTTGATGGTCAACGAAGGCATGCAGGCCCAGGCTACCGGTGCCGAGCAGATCAACCAGGCACTGGCTCAGCTCAGCGATGCCAGCACGCAGACGGTGGAATCGCTGCGCCAGGCCAGCTTCGCCATCGACGAGTTGAGCCAGGTGGCCGCGGGCCTGCGCGGTGGTGTATCGCGCTTTAAAGTCTGACCGCCATGAGTGACATGTACACGCATGCGGCAGCAGCGGCCAGCGCCAAGGGTAATCTGTACCTGCTATTTCGTCTCAACGACCAACGTTTCGCCCTTGATGTGCGCGAGGTGGTCGAAGTGCTACCTCGCCGGCCACTCAAGCCGATCGCCCAGGCGCCGGCCTGGGTTGCTGGCATAGTTGCCCATCGTGGCGTGCTGGTGCCGGTGGTCGACCTGTCGGCCCTGAGTTTTGGCCAGCCTGCCACTGCGCGCACCAGCACACGGCTGGTGCTGGTGCACTATCGGGGCGAGCATCAGTTGGGACTGATCCTCGAACAGGCTACCGAAACCTTGCGCTGCCTCGCTGATGAGTTTCAGCCGTATGGGCTGGACAACCCCGAAGCGCGTTACCTGGGCCCGGTTCGTCAGGACGGCAATGGCCTGCTACAGCGTATCGAGGTCGATGACTTGCTGTCAGACACTGTGCGCGAACTGCTGTTCCCACAAGAGTCGGGGCAGGTGTCGGTATGAGCGAGCAACGGTTTTTCCGCTTTCTGCAAGAGCGCATCGGCCTGGATGTCGAATCTGTCGGCGTGCCCATGGTCGAGCGTGCCCTGCAGCAGCGCTGTGTCGCGGTCAATGCCCAAGACCTGCAAGACTATTGGCTGTGCTTGCAGCAATCCTTAGATGAGCAGCAGGCGCTTATCGAAGCGGTGATCGTCCCGGAAACCTGGTTCTTCCGCTACCCAGAGTCGTTTACCGCGCTGGTCGGGCTGGCCCACAAACGCCTGGCCGAACTCGCCGGCGAGCGGCCGCTACGCTTGCTGAGTTTGCCGTGCTCCACGGGTGAAGAACCTTATTCCCTGGCCATGGCACTGCTCGATTCAGGCATGAACCCGGCTGCGTTTCGCATCGACGGTATCGACATCAGTCCCAATTCGGTGGCCAAGGGCGTGCAGGCGGTCTACGGTCGCAACTCGTTCCGCGGCGTTGATCTGGCCTTTCGCGAGCGCCACTTCCACGCGCTCGCCGAAGGCCATGAACTGAATGAGCGGGTGCGTGCACAGGTGAACCTGGCCGTGGGCAATGTGCTCGACCCGGCGCTGGGCAGCCGTGACGGTTATTACGACTTCGTGTTCTGCCGCAACTTGCTGATCTACTTCGACGTGGCGACCCAGCAGCGAGTATTCGAGGTGCTCAAGCGTCTTACCCACGAGCACGGCGTACTGTTTATCGGGCCGGCCGAGGGCAGCCTTCTGGCAAGGCTGGGTATGCGGCCGCTGGGCATTGCCCAGTCGTTCGCCTACGTCCGCCAGACGTTGGAAGCGCCAGCACAGCCGCGGGTCAGCCAACCGGCGCCACTCGCACCGAGCCGCCCTGTGCCTGCACCTGCGCCCATTTCGCGGCCATTGCGTTCGGTTCCGGTTGCCCCGCCCACAGTGGTGCAGCGCGAGAGCGAAAGTGAACTGCTGGCCCTCATTGCGAGGCAGGCCAACGCGGGTGAGGGCGCGCAAGCGCGTGCCAATTGCCAGCGCTACCTGCAGCAGTTCGAGCCCAAGGCTCAGGTGTATTACTGGCTGGGACTGCTCAGCGATACCGAAGGCGATGCCCGGCAAGCCCAGACGCACTACCGCAAAGCCCTGTATCTGGAGCCGCAGCACCCTGAGGCGCTGTTGCACCTGGCCATGTTGCTGGCGGCCCAGGGCGACGAAGCCGGCGCTCGCCGCTTGCACGAACGCGCGGCACGCGCTGGCATGGGGGCTGAACGATGAGCGTCGAACACGCAATTGCGCTGCTCGCCCAGGACGATGAGCGTATCGACGATTGCTGGAACCGGATCGGCGTGCACGGTGACAAGCAATGCCCGCTGCTGCAAAGGCATATCCATTGTCGCAATTGTGAAGTCTATGCTGCGGCCGCCACCCGTCTGCTGGACCGCTATGCACTGGCCCAGGACGATCAGTCGCATGAGGCGGCGCAGGTCGAGTCCAGCGTCGGGCGCTCGCTGCTACTGTTTCGTCTAGGGGAGGAGTGGCTGGCCCTGGCGACTGCCTGCCTGGCCGAGATCGCCCCGGTGCAGCCGGTGCATTCCTTGCCGCATCAGCGTTCCAGGGTGCTGCAAGGGGTGGCCAATGTGCGTGGTGCACTGGTGCCGTGCCTGTCGCTGAGCGAACTGCTGGGGCTGGCGCTCTTCCCGGAGCCTGCGCGCAGCAGCCGGGCGATGCCGCGCATGTTGATTCTGGCGGCGGCAGGCGGGCCAGTGGTACTGGCGGTGGACGAGATCGACGGTATTCATCGCCTGGAGCCCGCACTACCGGGCGCCACTGAAGATACTGCACCGTTCACCGCAGCCGTGTTGCAGTGGCGCGGGCGCAGCGTGCGTGTGCTGGACGATCAACAACTACTGTCTGCCGTGCAGCGGAGCCTGTCATGACCCCTGAGCAAATGCGCGACGCATCGTTGCTCGAGCTGTTCAGCCTGGAAGCGGAAGCTCAGACCCAGGTGCTCATCACAGGGCTGATGACGCTGGAGCGCAACCCGACCCAGGCCGATCAGTTGGAAGCCTGCATGCGTGCTGCGCACTCTTTGAAGGGGGCTGCACGCATCGTTGGCATTGACGACGGGGTCAGCGTGGCCCATGTGATGGAAGATTGCCTGGTAGCGGCCCAGGAAGGCCGACTGCTGCTGCGCGCTGAACATATCGATGCCTTGCTGCGCGGTACCGACTTGCTGCTGCATGTCGCCACGCCCGGGGACCCGGCCGGTGAGAGCGCGGTACCCGGTTTTTTGGCCCAGATGTCTGGCCTGCTGGATCCTCCCATTGCACCTGTGCCTTCCAGGGAGCCGGCCCCGCAACCGTTACCTGCGGCCGACCTGATTACCCCCGAGGTTGAGCCAGAAGCAGAGCCTCTAGTGCCGCGCAAGGCAGGTAAACGTGGCGCGCAAGGCAGCGAGCGGGTGTTGCGGGTAACTGCCGATCGACTCAATAGCCTGCTCGACTTGTCGAGCAAGTCGCTGGTCGAGACTCAGCGCCTCAAACCCTACCTGGCCACCCTGCAGCGCCTCAAGCGCATGCACGGCCAAGGCATGCGCGCCCTCGATGGCCTGAAAGCCCAATTGGAAGGCAGCGGCCAGAGCCTGCCGGTGTTGGAAGCACTGGCCCAGACGCAACGGCTGCTGATGGAAACCCAGCAAATCCTGCAACAGCAGACTGCCGACCTCGACGAATTCGGATGGCAGGCCAGCCAGCGGGCTCAGTTGCTGTACGACACGGCTCTGGCCTGCCGTATGCGCCCGTTTGCCGATGTGCTCACCGGCCAGAGCCGTATGGTGCGAGACTTGGGTCGCTCGCTGGGCAAGCAGGTGCGTCTGCAGATAGACGGTGAAAAGACCCAGGTCGACCGCGATGTGCTGGAAAAGCTCGAAGCGCCGTTGACCCATCTGCTGCGCAATGCAGTCGACCATGGTATTGAACTGCCTGAGCAGCGACTGCTGGCGGGCAAACCGGAAGAAGGTGCGATACGCCTGCGAGCCTCCCATCAGGCCGGCCTGTTGATCCTTGAGCTGAGCGATGACGGCGCCGGCATCGACCTGCAACGGCTGCAGCGCAGTATCGTTCAGCGCGGCTTGTCCCCGGCGGATACCGTGGCGAAGATGAGCGAGGCGGAGCTGCTGACCTTCCTGTTCCTGCCGGGCTTCAGCATGCGTGACAAAGTGACCGAAGTCTCCGGCCGCGGTGTTGGCCTGGACGCTGTGCAGCATCTGGTCCGGGACCTGCGCGGCTCGATCGAGCTGACCCAGCAGGCCGGCCAGGGCTGCCGCTTTCACCTGGAAGTGCCGTTGACCCTTTCAGTGGTACGCAGCCTTGTGGTGGAAGTCGGGGGGGAGGCTTATGCGTTCCCTCTGGCGCATATCGAGCGCACCTTGGAAGTGACTGCCGAGCAGATCGTACAAATCGAGGGGCGTCAGCATTTTTGGCATGAGGGCCGGCATATCGGTCTGGTGGCGGCCAGCCAGTTGCTCAACCGGCCCACCGCGCAAGGTGATGAAGGCGGTTTGCGGGTCGTGGTGATCCGCGAACGTGAACAGCTTTACGGTGTGGCCGTGGAGCGGCTGATCGGTGAGCGGGTGCTGGTAGTGATGCCGCTTGATGCGCGGTTGGGCAAGGTCCAGGACATTTCCGCGGGGGCGCTGCTGGACGATGGCTCGGTGGTGTTGATTGTCGATGTCGAAGACTTGCTGCGTTCGGTCGAGAAGCTGCTCAGTACCGGCCGCCTGGAGCGCATCGAGCGCGGCCTGCAGGCCGGCCGTGGCGTCAGCAGCAAGCGCATCCTGGTAGTCGATGACTCGCTCACCGTTCGCGAGCTGCAACGCAAGCTGCTGAGCAATCGGGGGTTCGAGGTGGCGGTGGCAGTCGATGGCATGGACGGTTGGAATGCGTTGCGTAGCGAGGATTTCGACCTGCTGATCACCGACATCGACATGCCGCGCATGGACGGTATCGAGCTGGTTACCTTGGTACGCCGCGACCAGCGCCTGCAGTCGTTGCCCGTGATGGTGGTGTCGTACAAGGACCGCGAGGAAGATCGCCGGCGAGGCCTGGATGCTGGCGCCGACTACTATTTGGCAAAAGCCAGCTTCCACGACGATGCGTTGCTCGACGCTGTGGTTGAACTGATCGGAGGTGCTCAAGGATGAAGATCGCCATCGTCAACGATATGCCCATGGCGGTAGAAGCGTTGCGCCGGGCCCTGGCCCTGGAGCCTGCGCATGAGGTGATCTGGGTGGCCAGCAATGGCGCCGAGGCCGTGCGCCAGTGTGCCCAGGCAACGCCTGACCTGATTCTCATGGACCTCATCATGCCGGTGATGGATGGTGTGGAGGCGACCCGGCGGATCATGGCCGAGACGCCGTGTGCCATCGTCATCGTTACCGTCGACCGCAAGCAGAACGTGCATCGCGTGTTCGAGGCCATGGGCCATGGGGCCCTGGATGTGGTCGACACCCCGGCGCTCGGCGCGGGTGATGCGCGGGAGGCGGCTGCCCCGTTGCTACGCAAGATCCTCAACATCAGCTGGTTGATCGGCCAACAGCGGCCCAGCGCGACCAAAACGGTCGCCGCGCCGTTACGCGATGCCGCCCAGCGCCGCGGCTTGGTGGCGATCGGCTCTTCGGCCGGGGGGCCTGCGGCCCTCGAGGTGCTGCTAAAGGGGCTGCCCAAGGCGTTCCCGGCATCCATAGTGCTGGTCCAGCATGTTGACCAAGTGTTTGCTGCAGGCATGGCCGAGTGGCTCGGCAGTGCCTGTGGCATGCCGGTGCGCCTGGCCCGTGAAGGGGAGCCGCCGCAGCCCGGGCAGGTCCTGTTGGCGGGCACCAATCACCATATACGCCTGCTGCATAACGGCCAGTTGGCCTACACTGCCGAACCTGTCAACGAAATCTACCGCCCCTCGATCGATGTGTTCTTCGAGAGTGTGGCGCGCTATTGGCGCGGGCAGGCGGTGGGTGTGTTGCTTACAGGCATGGGCCGCGATGGTGCCCAAGGTCTGAAACTGATGCGCCAGCAAGGCTTCCTGACCATTGCTCAGGACCAGTCCAGCAGCGCAGTCTACGGAATGCCCAAAGCCGCCGCGGCAATCGATGCAGCGGTGGAAATCCGTCCGCTGGAGCGAATCGCCGGGCGCCTGATGGAAATCTTTGCACAATGACGATATGTATTGAATCACACCGCCTCTGCGGCCGTGATCAGGTGAATAGGGATGATTGATCTACCGATCGAAGGGTTTGCGACCGCCAATGAAAATTCGGCGATGGTCTTGCTGGTCGACGATCAGGCGATGATCGGTGAAGCGGTGCGTCGTGGCCTGGCCCACGAGGAGAATATCGATTTCCATTTCTGCGCCGACCCCCATCAGGCCGTGGCCCAGGCCATGCGCATCAAACCCACGGTGATCCTCCAGGACCTGATCATGCCGGGCCTCGACGGCCTTACCCTGGTGCGCGAATACCGCAACAATCCGGCTACCCGGGACATCCCGATCATCGTTCTGTCGACCAAGGAAGACCCTTTGGTCAAGAGTGCGGCCTTCGCTGCCGGAGCCAACGACTACCTGGTCAAGCTGCCGGACACCATCGAACTGGTGGCCCGCATCCGCTACCACTCCCGCTCTTACTTGACCCTGCTGCAGCGTGACGAGGCCTACCGGGCGCTGCGCGTGAGCCAGCAGCAACTGCTCGACACCAACCTGATGCTGCAGCGGCTGATGAACTCCGATGGCCTCACGGGTCTGTCCAACCGCCGCCATTTCGATGAGTACCTTGAACTGGAGTGGCGCCGGGCCATGCGTGAGCAGCAGCAATTGTCGCTGCTGATGATCGATGTCGACTACTTCAAGGTCTACAACGACAGCTTCGGGCACCTGGCGGGTGATGAGGCGCTGCGCAAGGTTGCAGAGGCCATTCGCGGCTCTTGTTCGAGGCCTACCGACCTGCCGGCGCGCTACGGTGGCGAGGAATTCGCGCTGGTATTGCCCAACACCTCCCCGGGCGGTGCGCGGCTGGTCGCAGAGAAACTGCGCCAGACCGTACATGGCCTGAATATCCCGCATACCGCGCCGCAAGACGATTCGCGACTGACCGTGAGCATCGGCCTGGCGACCCAGACGCCGGCGATCGGCAGCCATTGCCGGCAGCTTATATCCGCTGCCGACAAGGGCTTGTACCTGGCCAAGAACAGTGGTCGGAACACAGTGGGTATCGCATGAGGCTCTTGGCTGGCACGGGCGGGGTAGCCGCCAGTCAAGTTTACTTAGCTTCTTTTCTTTTGAGCTTGTAAGTGCGATCTGCAGAGCGGACGATGAGCTCCGTTTCTTCGCCTGCCATCTTGAACCTGACGACCGCCCATATTCTGTAGCTGGCGGCCTCTGTCAGGACGGCACCGGGTGCATAACCTTCAAGGGTTTCTTCGCGTTGGGGGGCTGCAGGTGATCGTCCCGTTCCCCAATTATCGCCGTAACACCCGACGGTGACGCGTTCGAGTCCGGGAATCTCCTCCTTCAACCCCGGGTAATGCACTTTTACAGGGTTTCGGGCGGGCGCTGGGTCGAACTCTAGCGTGTCGTTCACGGCGTTCGTGAATTCAGGAGGAAGAATTTCGAAACCTTCCAGAATTTTCAATGCGCGGTCAAAGTGATCACTCATTTTCATTGCTCCCATTGAGGCGGCGGAGTATCCGCATGCCTGATGGCAAGTCTTGCGTTGCTCGACGCCTGGGGGCTACTGGCAGAATTACCAGGAAATCACGCGCGGTCGTGATCCGGCGCTGTGCGGGCTGCTCAACGGGCTACCGTGCTTGTCTGTATGGGTTATACTCGCGGGCTTTTCACCGAATTCGTACGAGAGCCGCGCGCCATGGAAATCCAACCGATCCTGAACACCATCAAGGACCTCACCGAGCGTTCCCAGTCCATTCGGGGGTATCTTTGACTACGATCAAAAAGCTGATCGCCTGATCGAAGTCAACCGCGAGCTGGAAGACCCGGCCGTCTGGAACAAGCCCGAGTACGCCCAGGCCCTGGGCCGCGAGCGTGCCATGCTGGCGCAGGTCGTCGAGACCCTGGACAAGATGTCCGGCGGCCTGGCCGATTGCCAGGATCTGCTCGACATGGCCGTCGAGGAAAATGACGAAAGCGCCGTGAGCGACGTCGTGACCGAGCTGCAAGGCCTGGAAGAAAAACTGGCCCAGCTTGAGTTCCGTCGCATGTTCAGCGGCGAGATGGACATGAACAATGCCTACCTGGACATCCAGGCCGGCTCCGGCGGTACCGAAGCGCAGGACTGGGCCAACATCCTGCTGCGCATGTACCTGCGCTGGGCCGACAAGCGCGGTTTCGACGCTACCATCATCGAGCTTTCCGAAGGTGAAGTCGCCGGCATCAAGGGCGCCACCGTGCACATCAAGGGCGAATACGCTTTCGGCTGGCTGCGCACCGAAATCGGTGTGCACCGCCTGGTGCGCAAGAGCCCGTTCGACTCCGGTGCCCGTCGCCACACCTCGTTCTCGGCGGTGTTCGTGTCGCCCGAGATCGACGACAAGGTCGAGATCGACATCAACCCGTCCGACCTGCGCATCGACACTTACCGTTCCTCCGGTGCCGGTGGCCAGCACGTGAACACCACCGACTCGGCGGTACGTATCACCCACGTGCCGACCAACACCGTGGTGGCGTGCCAGAACGAACGCTCCCAGCATGCCAACAAGGACACCGCCATGAAAATGCTGCGGGCCAAGTTGTACGAGCTGGAGATGCAAAAACGCAACGCCGCCTCCCAGGCGCTGGAAGACAGCAAGTCGGACATCGGCTGGGGCCACCAGATCCGCTCCTACGTGCTGGATGACTCGCGTATCAAGGACCTGCGTACCGGCGTCGAGCGCAGCGACTGCAACAAGGTGCTGGATGGCGACATCGACCAGTATCTGGAAGCGAGCCTCAAGCAGGGGCTGTAAGCCGCACACCACCGCCGCGATGCCCGCACGCCGGCATCGCGTGCCCTGCCCGAAAAGGGCAACGAATACCTGATGGAAAGAATGACGACATGAGCGACCTCAAGACCGAATCGCAAGACCTGCAACAGGAAGAAAACACCCTGATCGCCCTGCGCAAGGAAAAGCTTGCCGCTGAGCGCGAGAAGGGTCAGGCCTTCCCCAACGACTTCCGCCGCGACAGCTACTGCAACGACCTGCAGAAGCAATACGTCGACAAGACCAAGGAAGAGCTGGAAGCTGCAGCGATCCCGGTCAAGGTAGCCGGTCGCATCATGCTCAACCGTGGCTCGTTCATGGTGATCCAGGACATGACCGGGCGCATCCAGGTCTACGTCAACCGCAAGACCCTGCCGGAAGAAACCCTGGCCGCGGTCAAGACCTGGGACCTGGGCGACATCATCGCCGCCGAAGGCACCCTGGCCCGTTCCGGCAAGGGCGACCTGTACGTCGAAATGACCAACGTACGCCTGCTGACCAAGTCGCTGCGCCCGCTGCCGGACAAGCACCACGGCCTGACCGATACCGAGCAGCGCTACCGCCAGCGTTATGTCGACCTGATGGTCAACGAAGAAACCCGCCACACCTTCCGCGTGCGTTCGCAGGTGATCTCGCATATCCGCAAGTTCCTCATCGACCGCGACTTCCTCGAAGTCGAAACGCCGATGCTGCAGACCATTCCTGGCGGTGCCGCGGCCAAACCGTTCGAGACCCACCACAACGCCTTGGACATGGCCATGTTCCTGCGTATCGCGCCGGAGCTGTACCTCAAGCGCCTGGTGGTCGGTGGTTTCGAGAAAGTGTTCGAGATCAACCGCAACTTCCGTAACGAAGGCGTTTCGACCCGGCACAATCCCGAGTTCACCATGCTCGAGTTCTACCAGGCCTACGCTGACTACCGCGACAACATGGACCTCACCGAGGAACTGTTCCGTGAGCTTGCCCAGCTGGTCCTGGGCAGCACCGATGTACCGTATGGCGACAAGGTGTTCCACTTCGGTGAGCCGTTCGTGCGCTTGTCGGTGTTCGACTCGATCCTCAAGTACAACCCGGAGCTGACCGCAGCCGACCTGCAGGACGTTGACCGCGCCCGCGACATCGCCAAGAAAGCCGGTGCCAAGGTGTTGGGCCATGAAGGCCTGGGCAAACTGCAGGTGATGATTTTCGAAGAGCTGGTCGAGCACAAGCTGGAGCAGCCGCACTTCATTACCGAATACCCGTTCGAAGTTTCGCCGTTGGCCCGCCGTAACGACGACAACCCGGCCGTGACCGACCGCTTCGAGCTGTTCATCGGTGGCCGCGAGATCGCCAACGCCTACTCCGAGCTCAACGACGCCGAAGACCAGGCAGAGCGCTTCCTGGCCCAGGTGGCCGAGAAGGACGCCGGTGACGACGAGGCCATGCACTACGATGCCGACTTCGTTCGCGCCCTGGAGTACGGCATGCCACCGACTGCTGGTGAAGGCATCGGCATCGACCGCCTGGTGATGCTGCTGACCAACTCGCCGTCGATTCGCGACGTGATCCTGTTCCCGCACATGCGCCCACAGGCTTGAGTGAATTGAACAAGCCGCCTTTCGGGGCGGCTTTTTCTTGCCTGAAGCCTTATGTTGTTTGTCAGGGCCTTATCGCCGGCATGCCGGCGATAAGGCCGGTGCAGTCACCCCAAGATCAATGAGGTACACCCGTGACCCCCGCAATGGCCCAGCAAGGCGCCGCCGGCATTGCCACCGCCGTCGCCGAAAGCGTGCAATACCAGGGTCGCAAGACCGCTCGCCAAGGCAGCGAACAGCGCCGCCAGCTGATCCTCGACGCCGCCATGCGCATTGTCGTGCGTGATGGTGTGCGTGGTGTGCGCCACCGTGCGGTCGCCGCCGAGGCCGGTGTGCCGTTGTCGGCCACGACCTACTACTTCAAGGATATCGAGGACCTGCTCACCGATACCTTCGCCCAGTACGTCGAACGCAGCGCCGCCTATATGGCCAAGCTGTGGGCCAATACCGAAGTGGTGCTGCGCCAGCTGCTTGCCCAGGGTGATGGCAGTGCGCAATCAAGGGCGCGTCTGGCTGACGAAGTGGCGCAGATGACTGCCGACTACGTTTCCCGTCAGTTGGCCAACCGCCGCGACTTCCTGATGGCCGAGCAGGCCTTCCGCCAGGAGGCTCTGCTGTGCCCGCGCCTGGCCGAGTTGGTGTGCGCCCACGAGCAGATTCTGCTGCATGGCACGCGCCAGCTGTTGCAGGTGGTCGGTTCGCAGCAACCGGAACAGGACGCCCAGATGTTGACGGCGATTATCGAGCAGATGGAATATCAGGGCCTGCTCAAGGATGCCGATGCGCAAGCCGATGGGCAGATGCTCGCTATGCTTACCCGTTACCTGCACCTGGTGCTGGCATCGGCCTGAGCCTAGAACGAACTTTCAAGGAGAACTTGATGAAAGCCTGGCGTGTGGTGTTGTTGACGTTGTCATTCCTCCTGCTGGGCGGTTGTCTGGTGACCTTCCATGAGCCGCTGCCGAGCAATCAGGCGGCGCCCAAGGCCCTGCTCGGCAAGTGGAGCAGCAAGGACGCCTGGGGCGAGCCACTGAAGCTGGCCATCAGCCGCAGTGGCGCCGATGCCTACAAGGCCGTGGCCACGGCCAAGGGCAAGAAACCCGAAGAGTACGTATTCACCGTGTCACGCCATGGCAACCGCTGGTACCTCTCCGCCGGTGTACCCAAGCGCCTGGGCGGCCATTTCCTGATTGGCGGTTTCGATATCGTCGATGGCAAGGAACTGGTGATCTACAACCTTGATGTGGAACAGGTGCAGCAGGCGGTCGAGAAAAAAGAGCTGAGCGGGCGTAGTACCGAGGTGCCGGAGGACAATGGCGAGGGCGTGCTGATCGACAGCCCGTCGGCGCGGGTGCTGGCCTATCTGGATGACCCGGCCAACTCCGACCTGTTCGTCGAGGTGGCGCGCTTCCAGCGCAGCGGCAAATGACCGTGCCGGCGATGGGGCCAGTACAGGTGCCTTGTTCTAGAAAGGAGTTCCCCGGTGGACGAGTACCAGCAGACCATACGCGCACTGTCCGATCGCATCGTCACCGCGCAAACCCCGATCCGTGTGCTTGATGCGGTCAAGTGGGACGACAACATCCGCCAGGGCTTTCTGAAGGCCAAGGGCAAAGAGCCGCCTGCAGTGGACCGCGCCTATTACCAGTCGCGGCCGCTATCGTTCGACTCTAGTGCGGTCAAGGCCGAGTTCCAGAGCATCGAGCGCGATATCACCCGTCAATTGGGGCAGTTCAACCCGGTGGGGCAGATCATGCGGCGCATGTGCAAGGAGTACCGCATGGTGGTGCGCATGCTCGAGGCACGCGGCACCGAGGATTTCGGCCTGATCTCCCAGGAACTCTATGGCGCGGCGTCCGATGCTTTCCACGCTGGCGACCCGACGCTGGCCGACCTCGGTCTGATGCTTTCCGATTACCTGAACAACATCGACGGCCGGGGTGACCTCAAGGACGAGCCGAAAAACCTCACTGCCAAGGAGGCCGTGGACATCCTCCAGCGTCGCCTGAACAAGGTGTTCGGCGAGGCCGAGGAAACCATCCGGGTGTTCGAGTCCGACGGGATCGTCGCCGACGCGGCGGCGGGGGCCGACTATATCAAGGTGCGCGCCGACGCCATGTTCAACAGCCGTGATGTGCGCGCGCTGGAAGTGCATGAGGGGCTGGTGCATGTGGGCACCACGCTTAATGGCCTGAACCAGCCGATCTGCACCTTCCTGGCCAAGGGCCCGCCTTCATCGACGGTGACTCAGGAGGGCTTGGCGATTCTCATGGAGGTGATCGCCTTCGCCTCTTACCCCAGCCGTCTGCGCAAGCTCACCAACCGCACGCGCGCCATCCATATGGTCGAGGAGGGCGCCGATTTCCTTCAGGTATTCGAGTTCTTCCGTGCCCAGGGCTTTGAAATGGCGCAGAGCTACAGCAATGCAAGCCGGGTATTCCGCGGCTCGGTACCTGATGGACTGCCATTTACCAAGGATCTGTCCTACCTCAAGGGTTTCATCATGGTTTACAACTACATTCAGTTGGCCGTGAGAAAGGGCAAGCTCGAGCAGATTCCGCTGCTGTTCTGCGGCAAGACTACCCTCGAAGACATGCGCACCTTGCGTCAGCTGGTCGAAGAAGGCTTGGTGGAACCGCCCAAGTACCTGCCGGAGCAGTTCCGCGACCTCAATGCGCTGTCGGCCTGGATGTGCTTCTCCAACTTCCTTAACCACTTGAGCCTGGATCGCATTGAAGCCGACTACGCGAACATTCTTTGAGCGCTGCCGCTGCCTGGCACTGGGTTTGGCGCTGTTGGGTCTGGGCGGGTGCAGCAGCCTGTTGTTCTACCCGGAACCGGGCCAGCCGTTCACGCCCGAGCGTGCCAAGCTGCAGTACCGTGATGTCACCCTGACCACCGCCGACGGCGTCCGCCTGCATGGCTGGTGGCTGCCAGCCAAGGCGGGTGTCGAGGTCAAGGGCACGGTGCTGCACTTGCACGGCAATGGCGGCAATCTGGCCGGGCACCTGGGCGGTAGCTATTGGCTGCCGGAGCAGGGCTATCAGGTGCTGATGATCGATTACCGGGGCTATGGCCTGTCCCAGGGCAAGCCCGGCTTGCCACAGGTCTACAATGACATCGCAGCGGCCATGGCATGGCTCGACCAGGCCCCCGAGGTCAAGGGCAAACCCTTGGTATTGCTGGGGCAGAGCCTGGGCGGGGCAATGGCCATCCACTACCTGGCAGCCCACCCCGAGCAGCGCCAGCGCTTCAGCGCACTGGTGTTCGATGGTGTGCCGGCCAGTTACCGTGATGTCGGGCGCTTTGCGTTGAGTACATCGTGGTTGACCTGGCCCTTGCAGGTGCCATTGTCCTGGCTAGTACCCGATGGTGACAGCGCGATCCGTTCGGTCGAGCGCTTGAGCAGCCCACCCAAACTGTTCTTCCATAGCATCGACGACAACCTGGTACCAATGAACAACGGCATCCGCTTGTACCAGCACGCACCGCCTCCAAGGGTGCTGCAGCTGACTCGAGGCGGCCATGTGCAGACCTTTGCCGACCCGGTCTGGCGCCAAGTGATGCTGCGTTTTCTTGATGACCCCAGCCATTTCAACGGCCTGCGACGGCTGGCAGAAGTGCCCAACTACCCTGACGAGAAGAGCAAGCAATGAGTGAAGAACGCAACGCCATCCCGCTGATCCTGACCGGTGTCGGCAGCATCATCGTGACGGTGGGGGCTCTGTGGTATTACGGCTACCTGCATTTCGCCAAGCCGGAGGATGCGTTGTTGCTGCAGGATTTCACCATGCTCAAGACCGTGCCTGGTGAGGACTACAAGGTTTCCCTCGACCCAGCGCCGCAGGTGGCGCAGTGTGTGGACGGTGTGCTGGTGCTGTTCGACACAGCGCAAAAGGGCCTTACCGGGGTACTGGTCGACAACCGCAAGCGTGCGGTGCGTTGCATGGGTGAGCAGACCCCGCAACAAGTGCAATGACCAGCTCGAACCAACGATGAAAAATGAAGAACCCCGCCATGAAGGCGGGGTTCTTTTGTCGACCTGTGAGCCTTACTGCACCTGGCTCACCGGACGCGGCGCTACCGGCTGGTTGTCGTTGGAGATGGTCACCTCCACCCGGCGGTTCTGCGCACGGCCCGAGTTGCTGCTGTTGTCAGCAACCGGGTATTCCTTGCCGTAGCCCTGAGCGACGATGCGCGCAGGGTCCACGCCTGCGCGTACCAGTGCCATGCGCACGGCACCGGCGCGACGCTCGGACAAGGACTGGTTGTAGTTAGCCGAGCCGACGCTGTCGGTGTAGCCCTCTACGATTACCTTGCGCTCAGGGTTTTCCTGAAGGAACTGGGCCAGCTTGGTGACGTTGGGCAAGGCGCTGCTCTTGAGTTCAGCCTTGTTGAAGTCGAACAGTACATCGCCGAAGGTCACCAACGTACCGCGGTCGGTCTGCTTGGCGTTCAGGCTGTCCTGAAGCTTGGCGATCTGCGCGTCACGGGCATCGAGCTTGGCCTGGGCACGTTGGGCCGAGGCGTTTTTCAGCTCGTTTTCGGCCGAGCGCAGAGCAATGGTCTGCTTGGCCACTTCAACGCGCTGGTTGGTCAGGTAGGCCAGCTGGTCGACTTTCTTGCTGTCCTCACGCTCCATGTAGGCTTTGTCGGCCTTGTTCAGCCAGTCCTGTGCGTCCTTGGTTTCAAGGGCTGCGATTTTGCTCGCCTGCGGGTCGCTCTGCAGCGACGAGAAGTTGGTACGGGCCGACTCCAGGTTGGCGTTCGGGTCGTGCGAGCAGGCAGCGAGACCGACGCTCAGGGCCAGCAGGGCGGGAATCATGACGTGTTTGCGCATAGTGTTCATCCTTTGATCGAGTGCGAAGGCTAAGGCAGGCTTGGCGGCGCTCACTGAGCGCTACGCAGGCCTTCCTGACGTACGTCCTGAACGCCCTGGCGGGCGTCCTGCACGGCCTTCTGGGCCTTGGCCGCCTGGGCCTTGCGTTCAGCGAGGCGAGCGTCCCATTCGGCCTGCTCGGCCAGACGCTTGGCGTCCTCGTAGTTCTTGTCGTGCATGGCGATTTCGGCCTGCTTGAACTTGTCCTGCGCCGCTTTCATTTCAACGGCGGCGAACTCGGTACCGCCAGCGCTGACGGCGGAGTTCACGGCGGACTGGGTGACGGCATACTGCTCAGTGGGCGGGTTGCCCGCACAGCCGGCCAGGACCAGGCTACTGCCCAGGGCCAGCGCGGCCAGCTTGAACCCGCGCACATGAGTGGAGGAAAGTTTCGAAGTGCGGGTCTTCATGGTGGTCAGCTCCATTGGATCACTCCTGATAACGACGATGTCCGTAGCAGTCCATCCCATCGCTCAATCCCTGGCATCGCCGTGTGCGTCAGCTCAACAGTGCACGACGACAGTGTGCAGGGTTTTAGCGTGATGGCTATTGGCTGTGACTGGGTCGTTTTTTGAATAGTTCAGAAAAAAATGCCAACTATTTCTGACTGATCGGTCAGTGGTGTGGGTGCGGAACTTCCACTGTCAGAAGCGGTATTCCGGGCTGGAGTGCAGCCCGGAACAGGAGGCAGGCGCGTCAGTTTCCGCTGTTCTCGCCGGGGTTGCTGAGCGTGTGCAGATGGCGCCTTGAAAGCGCCAGAAAACGCGGTGTAGAGCCTATATCTTCGTACAGCGGATCGCCTTCTTCATCGGTGGAAATGACCTTGTGGCCCTGCACGTAGGGGAAGCTGGCTTCAAGCTCCTCGAGCGCGGCTGCGACCAGCTCACCGAGCAGTTCCTCGGCGGTGCGCTTGGGGTACATGTCGATGAGCGCTGCCAGGCGCGCCTCCGACTCAAGGTCAAGGTGCAAGGTATGGCCGGTCGGGCTCAGGGTGCCTGCGGCGTTTTGTTCCCAGTGCTGGGCGAGTTCGCGGATTTTCATGATGACCTCTGTAAACGCCTCGGAAAGGCTGCACTGCATCGGACTGCTGTGGTTTTACTTTAGTTTGCTTTACCGGTTGTGGCTTGCCATGGCGGCCCCGCTGTGGGCACTCTTGGGCCAGTGCTGTTTCCTGAGCAGAGCGCGGGCGAGCCGCGCCGAAGAGAGGGCCAATGACTGATATCGATGTGCGCTTGCGTGAAGATGTCCATGTGTTGGGGGAGTTGCTCGGCGAAACCATACGCCAGCAGCACGGTGACGCGTTCCTGCAGAAAATCGAGGACATTCGCCATAGCGCCAAGGCGGACCGGCGCAGCGCCGGCGAACAGCTGAGCTCTACCTTGGCGAACCTGGCTGAAGAAGACTTGCTGCCGGTGGCACGTGCCTTCAACCAGTTCCTCAACCTGGCCAACATGGCTGAGCAGTACCAGCTGATCCGTCGCCGCGATGCCGAGCAGCCAGAGCCTTTCGAGGCGCGGGTGCTGCCTGAGTTGCTGGCGCGTCTCAAGCGGGCCGGGCACAAGGACGATGCCTTGGCCAGGCAGTTGGCCAAGCTCGATATCCAGTTGGTGCTCACTGCGCATCCCACCGAAGTGGCGCGCCGCACATTGATCCAGAAGTACGATGCCATTGCCGGTCAGTTGGCCGCGCAGGACCATCGCGACCTGACCCCGGGCGAGCGCCAGCAAGTACGCGAGCGCCTGCGCCGTTTGATCGCTGAGGCCTGGCACACAGAAGAAATCCGCCGTACCCGACCAACGCCGGTAGACGAAGCCAAATGGGGCTTCGCGGTGATCGAGCATTCCCTGTGGCATGCCATCCCCAGCCATCTGCGCAAGGTGGACAAGGCGCTGTTCGACGCCACTGGCCTGCGCCTGCCACTGGAAGCGGCACCTGTGCGCTTTGCCTCTTGGATGGGCGGCGACCGTGATGGCAACCCCAACGTGACCGCCGCCGTAACCCGCGAAGTGTTGCTGCTGGCACGCTGGATGGCGGCCGACCTGTTCCTGCGCGATGTCGACGCGCTCGCCGCAGAGTTGTCCATGCAGCAGGCCAGCAGCGCTGTGCGCGAGCGGGTAGGAGACACCCCCGAGCCCTACCGCGCCGTCCTCAAACAGTTGCGTGACCGCTTGCGGGCGACGCGCGCCTGGGCCCATGCGTCGCTCACCGCTACCCAGCCGGCCAGTGCTGACGTGCTGGTGGACAACCGTGACCTGATCGCGCCGCTGGAGCTGTGCTACCAGTCCCTGCACGAATGCGGCATGGGCGTGATTGCCGATGGGCCATTGCTAGACAGTCTGCGGCGTGCGGTGACTTTTGGCCTGTTTCTGGGGCGGCTGGACGTGCGCCAGGATGCCGCCCGACACCGCGACGCACTGTCGGAGATCACCGATTATCTGGGCATGGGCAGTTATGCGGACTGGGATGAAGACAAGCGTATCGCGTTCCTGCAGGCCGAATTGAAAAACCGCCGGCCATTGCTGCCGGCCCACTTCACGCCCCAGGCGGATACCGCCGAAGTGCTCGCCACCTGTCGCGAGATCGCTGCGGCGCCGGGCGCATCCCTCGGTTCGTATGTCATCTCCATGGCGGGCGCGGCATCGGACGTACTGGCTGTGCAGTTGCTGCTCAAGGAAGCCGGCCTGACCAGGCCGATGCGCGTGGTGCCGCTGTTCGAAACCCTGGCCGATCTGGACAACGCGGGCCCTGTGATGGAGCGGCTGCTCGGCCTGCCTGGCTATCGTGCGGGCTTGCGCGGGCCGCAGGAAGTGATGATCGGCTACTCCGATTCGGCCAAGGACGCCGGGACTACCGCCGCGGCCTGGGCCCAATATCGGGCGCAGGAAAATCTGGTACGCATCTGCCGTGAGCATCAGGTCGAACTGCTGCTGTTCCATGGCCGTGGCGGCACTGTCGGCCGCGGCGGTGGCCCGGCCCACGCGGCGATCCTCTCGCAACCACCGGGGTCAGTGGCGGGGCGGTTCCGCACCACCGAGCAAGGCGAGATGATCCGCTTCAAGTTTGGTTTGCCAGGTATCGCCGAGCAAAACCTCAATCTGTACCTGGCTGCGGTGCTGGAAGCCACCTTGCTGCCGCCGCCGCCACCTGAACCGGCCTGGCGCGCCTTGATGGACCAACTGGCCGCCGATGGCGTCAAGGCTTACCGCAGCGTGGTGCGGGAGAACCCGGATTTCGTCGAGTATTTCCGCCAGTCCACACCCGAGCAGGAGCTGGGTCGCCTGCCGCTGGGCAGCCGCCCGGCCAAGCGCCGTGCCGGTGGAATCGAAAGCCTGCGGGCCATTCCATGGATCTTCGGCTGGACCCAGACGCGCCTTATGCTGCCGGCCTGGTTGGGATGGGAGACCGCATTGAGCAATGCACTGGCACGGGGGCAAGGTGAGTTGCTGGCGCAGATGCGTGAGCAGTGGCCGTTCTTCCGTACCCGCATCGACATGCTGGAGATGGTCCTGGCCAAAGCGGATGCGCAGATTGCCGAGGCCTACGACGAACGTCTGGTGCAACCGGAGTTGCTTCCTTTAGGTGCACATCTGCGCGACCTATTGTCGCAGTCCTGTCAGGTGGTGCTGGGCTTGACCGGGCAGCAGGTGCTACTGGCGCACAGCCCGGAAACGCTGGAATTCATCAGCCTGCGCAACACCTACCTGGACCCGCTGCATCGGCTCCAGGCCGAGCTGCTGGCGCGCTCACGCAGCCGTGAAGCCGCTCTGGACAGCCCGTTGGAGCAGGCCCTGCTGGTGACAGTGGCAGGTATCGCCGCAGGCCTGCGCAACACAGGCTGAGACAATGCCTGGGTGCCCGCGCGCAAGGCCGTCATGGGGGCCAAGCCAGGGCAGGGAAGGTGGTTGCGCCGGGCGCAACCGCCTGCAGCCTTGGTTACAGATGGCCCATTCCTGCAACTTTGGGACGCTTGTCTGGCTGACGGGCGCTGTGTATCTTGAGCAGCCTTCTGACCGATTTATGGTCATACCCGATTTTCCGGACTTGGCCCTGGTTGCCGAATCCATTGAATTTCATAAAAAAATTTGAGGAGCACGAGATGCGCGTAATTCTGCTGGGAGCTCCCGGGGCCGGTAAAGGTACTCAGGCAAAATTCATCACCGAGAAGTTCGGTATCCCACAGATCTCCACCGGTGACATGTTGCGTGCTGCCGTCAAGGCAGGTACCCCGCTGGGCCTGGAGCTCAAGAAAGTCATGGATGCAGGCCAGCTGGTTTCCGACGAGCTGATCATCAGCCTGGTCAAGGAGCGCATCGCCCAGCCAGACTGCGCCAACGGCTGCCTGTTCGACGGTTTCCCACGCACCATTCCACAGGCTGAAGCCATGGTCGCTGCCGGTGTCGACATTGATGCAGTGGTCGAGATCGCCGTCGACGACGAAGAGATCGTCGGCCGCATGGCGGGCCGCCGCGTGCACCTGGCCTCGGGCCGTACCTACCACATTCAGTACAACCCGCCGAAAGTGGAAGGCAAGGACGACGTTACCGGCGAAGACTTGATTCAGCGCGACGACGACAAGGAAGAAACCGTGCGTCATCGCCTGTCGGTCTACCACACCCAGACCAAGCCGCTGGTGGACTTCTATCAGAAGCTATCGGCCGCGAACGCTGGCAAGCCGAAGTACAGCCACATCGAAGGCGTGGGTTCGGTCGATGCGATCACCGCCAAAGTGCTGGCAGCCCTGAGCTGATCCATCACCGTGCGTCACGACGGCCCGCTTGCGGGCCGTTGTCGTTTATACTGCCGCTCTTTTCACTTGCTCCTGGATACCCGTTCGATGACCACCCTGCTGGCCCTGGATACCGCCACCGAAGCCTGTTCCGTCGCGCTGCTGCATGATGGCAAGGTAACCAGCCATTACGAGGTGATCCCGCGCATGCACGCGCAGAAGCTGCTGCCGATGATCAAGCAGCTGCTGGGTGATTCCGGCGTGGCGCTCAATGCCCTCGATGCCATTGCCTTCGGTCGTGGCCCCGGCGCCTTCACCGGCGTGCGCATTGCCATCGGCGTGGTGCAAGGCTTGGCTTTCGCCCTGGAGCGCCCGGTACTGCCAGTGTCCAACCTAGCCGCGCTGGCTCAGGGGGCGTTGCGCGAACATGGCGCGCAGCAGGTAGCGGCTGCCATCGAT
This sequence comes from Lelliottia jeotgali, assembly GCF_977070485.1. Taxonomy (NCBI): domain Bacteria; kingdom Pseudomonadati; phylum Pseudomonadota; class Gammaproteobacteria; order Enterobacterales; family Enterobacteriaceae; genus Lelliottia; species Lelliottia jeotgali. Next base: position 102,477 of record NZ_CDRVFO010000009.1, on the reverse strand, counting down.
GCACGCATGGACGAGGTGTACTGGGGTTGCTACAAGGCGGTGGATGGCGAAATGCGCTTGCAAGGCTTGGAAGCAGTGCTGCCACCGGAGCGCGTGGCGTTGCCTGATGGCAGCAGCGGCGATTGGTACGGAGCCGGCACCGGCTGGGGCTACGCCGAGCGTCTGGCCGTGCAGGCCAGCGCCAGCAACCCTGCGGCGCTGCCCAATGCACTGGACATTCTCAGCCTGGCCAGCTTCGCCTGGGCACGCGGCGAGGCAATCGTTGCCGATCAGGCGCAACCGGTTTACCTGCGCGATAACGTAGCTACGCCCAAAGCCCGCTGACGGCTGTTCGTCGGTTATCGCGGCTGTCGATAAAACCTTTGTCGCAAACTGTGGTCCAGTTATCACTAGAGCATTAGCGATGGAACCCTGATGCTGCTAAATTGCCATCATTGGTCCTGAGTGCTCATCATGCGTATCGACGGTTTCTCATCGCAGTCCTATCCGGTAAAGCGCGCGCCGCGCAAAGCGGCGGTGCGCGATGAGAGCATCGACGATGCCGAGCTCGTCGAAGAGGTCGATGCTGGTCAGGACGCGGCGCCGCGCCGTCGCCCCGGTGGCTTGCCGGCCCGCCAGCAGGACATGGTTTTCCCACGTGCCCGTGACCGCCGCACGGCCACAGCGCTGGCCAGCTACCTCAGTACTGCCGGTTTTACCGATTGGGACATGGAAGTGCTGGGGCTGGACCTGTACATTTGAGGGATGAGTTCATCCCACCTGCCTTATTTCCTGGGTTGCCCGTCATGGAGCGAAAGCGCCTGGCGCGACTACTTGTATCCCGCTGACGCCCGCACCGGCGAATTTCTTGGCCTTTACAGCCAGGTGCTGAATGCAGTCGAGGGCAACACCACGTTCTATGCCCGCCCGGCGCCGAGCACTGTCGAGCGGTGGGCGCAGGTCATGCCTGCGCACTTTCGTTTTACTGCCAAGTTCCCCCGTGATATCAGCCATGAAGGTGACCTGCGCGAGCGACTGGAAGCCGCACTGGACTTCACCCGGCTGATGGCGCCCCTTGGCCAGCGGGTATCACCGTACTGGTTGCAATTGCCGGCTCAGTTCGGCCCGGCTCGCCTGGCTGAGCTGGGGCATTTTCTCGATGAAATCGGCGTGTCTGTGGCGGTGGAGGTGCGTAACCAGGCATTTTTCTCCAAGGGTGAGGAGGAGCGCCTGCTCAACCGTTTGCTGCACGATCGCGGTGTTGAACGTATTTGCCTGGACTCGCGTGCATTGTTCAGCTGTACCTCGCGTGAGGCCGCCGTGCTCGACGCGCAAGCCAAGAAGCCCAGGGTTCCGCCGCGCCCCGCAGCTTTCAGCCAGCACCCCCAGGTCCGTTTTATCGGCCATCCCGTGCTCGAGGCCAACGAAGCGTTTCTTTCGCCGTGGGTTGAAAAGGTCGCCAGCTGGATCGAGGAAGGCCGTAGCCCGTACATCTTCCTGCACACCTCGGACAACCGCCTGGCCGCCGCGTTGGCTCAGCGTTTTCATCAGCGGCTGATGGCGCGCTTGCCGGGGTTGGCAGCTTTGCCGGAATTGCCACGCGCCCCTGAGGTCGAACAACTGGGGCTACTTTGACCCTTACCGACCAGCCGGAGGTTGTGATCATGGATGTACAAACCCTGCGTGCCGAAGCCTTCAAAGCCCTGCACGAGCGCGAAGGCGCGTTCGTCATCCCCAACCCGTGGGATGCCGGCTCCGCAAAGCTCCTGGCAAACCTGGGCTTCGCGGCGCTGGCTACTACTAGTGCAGGCCTTGCCTTCAGCCTTGGGCGAGCGGATGCCGAAGCGGCGCTGAGCCTGGACGAGACACTCGACAACGCCGGGATGATCGTCGATGCCACTGCCTTGCCCGTTGCCGCCGACCTGGAAAATGGTTTTGGTGACCTGCCGGAAGACTGTGCCCACGCCATCCTGCGTGCCGCTGAAGCAGGGTTGGTCGGCGGCTCGATCGAAGATGCCAGTGGGCGCAGCGACGCGCCGATCTATGACCTGAGCCTGGCTGTGGAGCGGGTGAGGGCTGCAGTGCAGGCGGCGCGCAGCCTGCCATTTCCCTTCATGCTCTGCGCCCGCGCGGAAAACCTGCTGCACGGGCGTATGGACCTGGATGACACCATCCTGCGTCTGCAGGCTTATGCTGAAGCGGGCGCCGACGTGCTCTATGCGCCGGGTTTGCGCACTGCCGAAGAGATTCGCGCGGTGGTACAGGCGGTGGCGCCGAAACCTGTCAATGTGCTGATGGGGCTGGCGGGTGTGCCATTGAGCGTCAATCAGTTGCAGGACTTGGGCGTACGCCGCATCAGCGTGGGCTCTTCACTGGCCCGTGCGGCGCTCGGTGCGTTTCAGCGCGCGGCATTGGAGATTCGTGACCAGGGTACGTTCAGCTATGGTGAGCAGGCGCTGCCGTTCGCCCAGCTCAACGACCTGTTCCGGCGCTGAAGCGCGGTGCGCGCATTGGTGATGCTGTGCGGCCTGCTGTTGGTAGCAGGCTTTTTGTGGCAGTCGGGTTGGCGCCTGCCGCAGGCCTGGAATCCGTGGGCAGCACTGGACGTCCGTCAGCCGCCGAACCTGCTGACGCCCTATAAGCTTTCGCGTCTGCGCGATGATCCGCAGTTGTGCCGTCAAGCGTTGGCGACTACCGGCCTGCGCTATCGGGCGCAGGCTGATAGCCCGGCATCGGCCAATTGCCCATTGCAAAACGTCTGGCGTATAGAACAAGGCCAGGCGCGGTTGAGTAGCAGCTTCCTGGCCAGTTGCCCGTTGGCGGTGGCCTATGCGCTGTTCGAAAAGCATGGCTTGCAACCTGCAGCGCAGCAGGTGTTTGGCCAGCCGGTGGCGCAGGTCGATCATCTGGGCAGCTTTGCCTGCCGCAACGTCTATAACCGCAAGCAGGGCCGGCTCAGTCAGCATGCCACGGCCAATGCGCTGGATATCAGCGGCTTTCGCCTGCAGGACGGGCAGCGGATCGTGCTGGCGCGGGACTGGCAGGCAAGCGGGCAAAAGGCGGCATTCCTGCGGCAAGTGCAGCAAGCGGCCTGTAAGAGCTTCAGTACGGTGCTGGGACCGGAATACAATGCCGCCCACCGCAATCACTTTCACCTGGACATGGGGCTGTGGCAGATCTGCCGTTAAGCTCAGGCGTGGATGCGAACGTTGTTCAGCACTACCGGGCGCGCCCAGTGGATGTCGAATTCCAGATCGTTCTGCTGCTTGGCCATTGTCGCTGCGTCGAACGGCTCCGGCGCGGGGTCGAGCAGATCTGTCTCGAACTCGGCGATAGGCAGGTGCAGCGGGCGCGGGGAGGGTGCAGGGCCTGGCTCGGCGAGCGGCTGACCCTGGCTCATGACTACCGGGCGCAGCCAACTGTTGCTGATGTCCAGTTGGCGCTGCTGCTGAATCATCTCGGCGGCGCTGAATGGCTCCGGCGCTGGCTCCAGCAGATTGGCTTCCAGTTCGGCTTTGGGCAGGAACAGGGGCTCGGGTGGTGCAACGATGGTGTCGAGCACGGGGCAGGCGCGTTGGGCATCGATCAGGGCCAGGGCCCTGGCTCCGCCAATTGGCTCGCCGCTGATTTTGTCGTATTGCACCAGCGCCTGATGGGTGCTGTCTGCCTCATTCCCTTGCTGCTCGGCCATGGCGCGGGCAAAGAAATCCTGCCACAGGTGGCTGACGCCCCCCAGTGCCTGGGTATTCTGCCGACCGTAGTTGCCGACGGGCGACAGGTAGGTCAAGCCGATGGGAAGAGTATCTGTCATGGCAGTCGCGCGCGTTGTGCTCTGGCAGAATAGCGGGATATTGCCTGTATCGGCCGATGGTGCCGATTCATTAAGGGCTTGGTTCGATTTTTCAGGTGTGGATGATGGAAGAGCAAGGCACGGGTATCAGAGTCGAAGCGATGTCGGCTGAGTATGCGCACCAGGCTACGGCATGGGCCGAGCGCCTGGGCCTGCCGCTGCAGGACGATGCCGCCGGTTTCGCTGTGCAGGTGGGCGCCGATGGGTTGCAGATCCAGCAGTTGGGCCCGCAGGCGCCAGGGCCGGTGCGGGTGGACTTCGTCGAAGGCCAGGCAGCGCATCGGCGCCAGTTTGGCGGTGGCAACGGGCAGATGATCGCCAAGGCGGTGGGCATCGCCCAAGGCGTGCGGCCGCAAGTGCTCGATGCCACGGCGGGTTTGGGCAAGGACGCGTTCGTGCTAGCCAGCCTGGGCTGCCAGATGACCCTGATCGAGCGCCAGCCGCTGATTGCCGCCTTGCTGGAGGACGGCCTGACGCGAGCCCGGTCGGATGACGAGGTCGGGCCTATCGTCGGCCGCATGCGCCTGCTGACAGGCAACGCCATCGAGCGTATGCGCAACTGGGAAGGGGAGGCGCCGCAGGTGATCTACCTTGATCCCATGTTCCCGCACCGGGACAAAAGCGCCCTGGTGAAAAAGGAAATGCGCGTGTTTCGGCCATTGGTGGGCGATGACCTGGATGCCCCGGCTTTGCTCGAAGCCGCGCTGGCGCTGGCCAGTCATCGAGTGGTGGTGAAGCGGCCACGCAAGGCACCGATCATCGACGGGCCAAAGCCGAGTCATAGCCTGGAAGGCAAGTCGAGCCGGTATGATATTTATCCAAAGAAAGCGTTGAAGGCCTAGCCTTCACGCAGGCGCCTCAGGCGCTCTAGCAGCTCTTCGTATACCAATTCTTCCGAGATTGAGGGGTCAATGGTTGAAGGGCTGTTAAGTATTTCTTCAGCGCGTTTACGGGAATGGCCGGAGTAGACTGGAATTTCACCATGCAGCTCTTGAGTAAGGTGGCGAGTGTCAAAATTTAAACGCCCGTTCTGGTCAGCTGACAAGCTGCCCAATGCTGCGCGCTGCCCATCAAGCGTGCTTAATTCCTGAAGTGCATTTTTCGTTGTATGAAGGAGGTTATGCGTAAGTCCGCGATCCAATTTTTTTTCTGACCGTAGTTGGCGCTTTTTGACAGAATTCAAGAGCGCATTGTATTCATTGTTAGATAGGCTAGGGCTCGATTCATCCAGGCGTGGAGCCAGCTTTTTGTATGAATAGCCCTGATTAAGCCGTTTGAACAGTCTCCCGAAAAATCTGCCGCTAGGGTCCACTCTGTTAACAGGGTCGTTCCCGCAATAGATATAGGTATTGAGGCCACCTTTTGCAAACGGCGAAAAGCTGTCAGCACTGTGAAAGCGCATCAGTCCTGGATTGAAAAGGCGGTGACCATTACCCAGCATGTAGCCTATGGCAGAGGGCAACCAGCTCTGGCCGGTGAATCGAGATAACAATGGGCTGGCAGGCGGGCTACTGTCATTACCGTAGGGAGCGTAGGCGATGGTCGTCTGGCTTTCTGAGAGACTGTTGACTGTTGACTCTTGTGCATCAGTGGCCAAGAGGCTTGTTTGCGAAGGCAGGCCTGTCGTTTCGCATAGGTTCTGGTCATTGGCGCTGAGCACTGTCAGGTGAGCGCTGCTTGTATATAAAGTGGAAAGCTTATTGCCTTTGTAAAAAATCTTCAGTTTTGGCGCTGTCATGGGTGAGCTCATATTCGCAGATTCAATACGAGCTTGCTGAAGAATTGCATGGTTGACTACTGACAAAAATACCAGGTAGTCATGTTGGTTAAACAGGCTCTGGCGGATTTGTTTAGAGTTGGAACGCCCGCAAGAACACCCCCACCACCTCGCGCACATGCGCCTCGGCCTCGTCCCCTTCCAGCGGCCCCGCACACCCCAGCAGCAACCGGTAATCTGGCGCACCCTTGACCAGGCAGAAGAAGTGCTCCGCCGCCCGCAGCGGATTGTCGATGCGCAGCAACCCGCGCTCGGCGACCCCGCGCAACAGCGCTTCCATCCCCGCCAGCACACGCTTGGGCCCTGCTTCGTAGAAGAACTCGCCAAAGCTTGGGTCCTGACTGCCCTGCGCCATGATCAGGCGGCTCAACTTGACCGCCTCATCACTGCTGATCAACGCCTGGAAGCCCCGGGCAATATTCAGCAGCACCTGTTCGACGGGCGCGCCCTCTGGGTACTCGAACATCAGGTCGGGTAGCTGATTCTGGCAGGTAGCCATGACCGCAGAGCCAAACAGTGTCTGTTTATCGTTGAAGTGGCTATAGACCGTCAGTTTTGAAACACCCGCCGCCGCAGCGACTGCATCCATGCTGGTGTTGGCATAGCCGAGGCTGAGGAACAGCGTTTTGGCCGCTTCGAGGATCGCCTCGCGCTTGGCCAGGTCCTTGGGGCGACCTGGGCCGATGGGTGCGTCGTTGGGCATTGGAATCCGTGTCTGGTTGAAGGGGCCCCCATCTTACCGGCTCGGTTGCCTTCCGGCTTCAGGGAATGGCCCATCGTTAACGTTGATTTTCTTTCCGACGCTGGCTTCCCGGCTTCGGTTCCCTGATTTAATATACTCGACAGTATAAATATTCGATGCGCTCGTCGCGAAAGGATTCATCATGTTGCGTCATGCCTTGTGCCTCGCTCTGCCTGCCGCTGCCGCCTTGTTGCTGGCGGCCTGCGGGCAGGAAGCCGCCCCACCCACTGCTCCGCGCCCAGCGCTGGTGGTCCAGCCGCAACCGGCCCAAGCCTCAGCCGACAGCTACCCTGGCGAGGTGCGAGCGCGTTTCGAGCCGGAGCTGGCGTTCCGCATCGCTGGCAAGGTCAGCAAACGCCTGGTCGAGGAGGGGCAGCGGGTCCAGGCCGATCAGCCACTGGCAGAGCTCGACCCCCAGGACGTGCGCCTGCAACTCGAGGCCAACCGTGCCCAATTGGCGGCCGCCGAGGCCAACCTGGCGCTGGTGCGCGCCGAGCGTGACCGCTACCGCAAGCTGCTGGATCGGCAGATGGTCAGCCATTCCCTGTACGACAACGCCGAGAATCTCTACCGGGCCGGGCTCGCGCGGCTCAAGCAGGCCAAAGCGGAGTTCGACGTGGCTGGCAATCAGGCCGGATACGCGGTGTTGCGTGCGCCCCAGGCCGGCGTGATCGCCAAGCGTCAGGTCGAGGTCGGCCAGGTGGTGGCTGCCGGGCAGACGGTATTCACGCTGGCGGCCGACGGTGAGCGCGAAGTCGTCATCGGCCTGCCGGAGCAGCAGTTCGCCCGCTTCGCCGTTGGCCAGCAGGTCAGTGTCGAGCTGTGGTCGCGGCGCAATGAGCGCTTCCAGGGCCGTATCCGTGAGCTGTCGCCCGCAGCCGACCCTCGTTCACGTACCTTCGCCGCACGCATCGCCTTCAACTCGGCCAAGGTGCCCGCCGATCTTGGGCAGAGCGCGCGGGTATTCATCGCCCATGACGGGCTGATCCCGCTGGCTGTACCTCTCTCGGCGATTACCGCTGAAAACGGCCAGGCGTACGTCTGGCGAGTCAACCAGGACCGTCGACTGGAGCGTGCCGCCGTGCGCCTGGGGCCTTATGGCAGTGACACTGTCCCCGTACTTGAGGGCCTGAACCCTGGCGACTGGGTGGTTGCCGCCGGCGGCCACGTGCTACGCGAAGGGCAGGAGGTGCGGCCGGTGGACCGTACCAACCGTGTGGTGAACCTGACGGCCAAGGAGTAAGTCCCGATGGGTTTCAACCTTTCCGCCTGGGCGCTGCGCAATCGCCAGATCGTACTGTTCCTGATGATCCTGCTGGCTGCCATTGGCGCCATGTCCTACACAAAGCTGGGGCAGAGCGAGGATCCACCCTTTACCTTCAAGGCCATGGTCATCCGTACCCTGTGGCCGGGGGCCACGGCCGAGGAAGTGTCGCGCCAGGTCACCGAGCGCATTGAGAAGAAGCTGATGGAAACAGGCGAGTACGAGAAGATCGTCTCGTTCTCCCGTCCCGGCGAATCGCAGGTGACCTTCATGGCCCGGGACTCGCTGCATTCCAAGGACATCCCCGAGCTGTGGTACCAGATCCGCAAGAAGGTCGCGGATATCCGCCACACCCTGCCCCCGGAAATCCAGGGGCCGTTCTTCAACGACGAGTTCGGTACCACCTTCGGCAACATTTATGCGCTCACCGGCACCGGCTTCGACTACGCGGTGTTGAAGGACTATGCCGATCGCATCCAGATCCAGCTGCAACGGGTCAAGGACGTGGGCAAGGTCGAACTGATCGGCCTGCAGGACGAGAAAATCTGGATCGAGCTGTCCAACCTCAAGCTTGCCACCCTGGGCGTGCCGCTGGATGCTGTGCAGCAAGCGTTGCGAGAGCAGAACGCGGTGAGTACCGCCGGCTTTTTCGAAACCCCCAGCGAGCGTTTGCAACTGCGCGTCAGTGGGCAGTTCGACAGTGTCGAGCAGATTCGTCAGTTTCCCATTCGGGTAGGGGATCGTACCTTCCGTATCGGCGATGTCGCCGAGGTGTACCGTGGCTTCAACGACCCGCCTGCGCCGCGCATGCGCTTCATGGGTGATGACGCGATCGGCCTGGCCGTGTCGATGAAGGATGGCGGCGACATCCTGGTACTGGGCAAGGCACTGGAAGGTGAGTTCGAACGCTTGGCGCGCAACCTGCCGGCCGGCATGCAGCTGCGCAAAGTCTCCGACCAGCCGGCGGCGGTCAAGGCGGGCGTGGGTGAGTTCGTCCAGGTGCTGGTCGAGGCGCTGGTCATCGTGCTGTTGGTGAGTTTCTTCTCACTTGGCCTGCGTACCGGTCTGGTGGTGGCCTTGGCGATACCCCTGGTGCTGGCAATGACGTTTGCCGCCATGCACTATTTCGGCATCGGCCTGCACAAGATCTCGCTGGGTGCGCTGGTATTGGCCCTGGGCCTGCTGGTGGACGACGCGATCATTGCCGTGGAGATGATGGCGATCAAGATGGAGCAGGGCTTCGACCGGTTCAAGGCTGCCAGTTACGCCTGGACCAGCACGGCCTTCCCGATGCTGACCGGTACGCTGATTACCGCTGCCGGGTTCCTGCCGATCGCTACGGCAGCGTCGAGTACGGGTGAGTACACCCGCTCGATCTTCCAGGTGGTGACCATCGCGTTGCTCACCTCATGGGTGGTGGCCGTGGTGTTCGTCCCTTACCTGGGTGAACGGTTGCTGCCGGACCTGGCCAAACTGCATGCTGCCCGTCATGACGGTAATGGGCATGCGCCTGACCCCTATGCCACACCTTTCTACCAGCGTGTGCGACGTGTGGTGGAGTGGTGTGTGCGACGGCGCAAGACGGTCATCCTGCTGACTATCGCAGCCTTTGTCGGCAGCATTGCGTTGTTCCGCTTCGTGCCGCAGCAGTTCTTCCCGGCGTCAGGCCGCCCAGAGCTGATGGTCGACCTGAAACTTGCCGAGGGTGCGTCGCTGGGCAATACCACCGAGCGGGTCAAGCAACTGGAGGCCCTGCTCAAGCAGCAGGATGGCATCGACAACTATGTGGCCTACGTGGGCACGGGGTCGCCACGTTTCTATCTGCCATTGGACCAGCAACTGCCCGCCGCCAGCTTTGCCCAGTTCGTCGTGCTGGCCACGTCCATGGAGGAGCGCGAGCGCTTGCGCAGTTGGCTGATCAACACTGTGGACCAGCAATTTCCTGACCTGCGTGCCCGCGTCACCCGCCTGGAAAACGGCCCGCCCGTGGGCTACCCGGTGCAGTTTCGGGTGACGGGCGAGCATATCGAGAAGGTGCGCGCCTTGGCCCGCGAAGTCGCGGACAAGGTGCGTGAAAACCCGCATGTGGTGAACGTGCACCTTGACTGGGAAGAGCCGAGCAAGGCGGTGTTCCTGGCGATCGACCAGGACCGTGCACGCGCACTTGGCGTAAGTACCGCGCACCTGTCGAGCTTCCTTCGAAGCTCGCTTACCGGCACCACGGTAAGCCAGTACCGGGAGGACAACGAGCTGATCGAGATTCTTCTGCGCGGCACGCAGAAGGAACGTGGCGAGCTGGGCAACCTTGGCAGCCTCGCGTTGCCCACCGACAACGGCCAGAGCGTGGCGCTATCGCAGGTAGCGACCCTGGACTACGGCTTCGAGGAAGGCATCATCTGGCACCGTAACCGCTTGCCGACGGTGACTGTACGCGCCGACATCTATGACAAGGAGCAGCCGGCGACCCTGGTCAGGCAGATTGCCCCGACCTTGCAGGAGATCAAGGGCAAGCTGCCTGATGGCTACCTGCTGGAAGTGGGCGGCACAGTCGAGGACTCCGAGCGTGGGCAGAAGTCGGTGAACGCCGGTATGCCGTTGTTCATCGTAGTGGTGCTCAGCTTGCTGATGATCCAGCTGCGCAGCTTCTCGCGCACGGTGATGGTGTTCCTCACGGCGCCACTGGGGCTGATCGGCGTGACCTTGTTCCTGTTGGTGTTCCGCCAGCCGTTCGGCTTCGTCGCCATGCTTGGCACCATTGCCCTGGCGGGGATGATCATGCGCAACTCGGTGATCCTGGTGGACCAGATCGAGCAGGATATCGCCTCGGGGCTGGACCGTTGGCAGGCGATCATCGAGGCTACCGTGCGACGCTTCAGGCCGATCGTGCTGACCGCACTGGCGGCGGTGCTGGCGATGATTCCGTTGTCCAGAAGCGTGTTCTATGGGCCGATGGCGGTGGCGATCATGGGCGGGTTGATCGTTGCCACGGTGCTCACCCTTTTGTTCCTGCCGGCATTGTATGCGGCGTGGTTCAGGGTGAAGAAGGGCTGAAGGCTGCGGGGGAGGGCTTAGCCCTCCCTTCGCGGGTCACAGGGCGCCAAATACCTTTTTGGCCAGGCTGGTAGCCGCCTGTGCAGGGTTCTGACGAATGCTCTGTTCTTGTTTGGCGATCATTTCAAACAGGCCGTCGAGGGCTTTTTCGGTTACATAGCTCTCGACATTGGCACTCTTGGCATCGCCCAGGCCCAGGGCTGACGCCTGGCCAGCAAAGCTGTTGTATTGTTGAACCACGCCAACCTTGTCGGTCGCCGCCTTGACGATGGGCAAGAACTTGGCGCGGATCTGCTCACGGCTGCTCTTGTTCAGATACTGGGTGGCCGAATCGTCACCGCCGCTCAAAATGCCCTTGGCGTCGGTCACACTCATGTTCTTCACCGCGTCCACCAGGATCGCCTGTGCCTGCGGCACCGCAGCTTCAGCGGCCTTGTTCATGCTGTCTTCCAGGGCGGTAACCTGATCACCTTTGCCAAACATTTTCATGGCTTTGGCGGCTTTGCCGAGGTTGCCTGGCAACTCGATGCGTACGTCGGGGTTATTGCTGAACCCGCCTGGGGTGCTCAGTTGCTTGACGGCGAGCTGCGCCCCTTGGGTAAGGGCATCCTTCAGGCCGCCGGCGGCGTCTTTCTGGCTCAGATCGCCAAGTGACAAGGCCAGTGCGCTGGCCGACAGCAGCAGGCCGGCGCACAGGGTGGTGAAGCGCAGGGAGGAGCGAATCATGAAGCTTTCCTTTTGAACTGAAGTAGGCGGGTATCAGCGCACCGGATCGACTTTGATCCGTATTGGCTGCTCGTCGCTGCCGTCGAGTTTGACGCCATGATGCCCTGTGTTGATGAACAGCAGCTTGCCGTCCAGCTCGATGCGGGCGCTAACCGCATAGCGGTGGCCTGGCTTGACCTGGGCTGGGTCATAAGTGAGGTGGAAAGGCAGCGGCACGTTGCCTTTGACCGGGCCGGCCTGGCGGGCCAGTGTCACGGCAGGGGCGTCCATCAGCGACACGTCTTGCAGTTCAACACTCAAGGTAGCGCTGGGCGGTAGGGCAATGCGCTGCAGGTAGAAGACTTCACCGTCCAGGCTGGCCTGTGGCGATGGGGTGTGGCTGGAACAGGCTGCAAGCAGGGATGCACAACACAGCATAACGAGCTTTTTCATGGAATCTCCGTTGTCCTTGGGCTGGCTTGTGGCCAAGCCCAAGGACTTTAACGGATTTTTCCGGTTGATGATGCCTTAGAGGATCGATGCTTCCAGCGCATGTTCACGGTGCAGGGCCACCTGCCGGATCGAAAGTCGCAGTTCTGCCGACAGCACGCGCTTGGCTACCCCTTCGGCGAGTTCGCCGAGTTTGTCGTGGTAGCCCAGTTTGCCGTTGCCATCCGGGCGCAGCACCCCTTGCTCGACCAAGGTCTGGATGAAGTGGCGGAACAGTGTCTTGTCAAAGAACTCGGGGGCGTTGAGGCCATGCAGTATCGACAGGCGCTGGGCCATCATCACGCAGAGGTCTTCCAGTGCTTCGGCGCTCAGGGTGTTCTGGCCGCTGTTGAGCAGCAGCGAGGTGGCCATGTAGAAGCGCTGCAGGGTCTGGGTGATGGTGCGGGCCAGCAGCGTTAGCAAAACGAACTGACGCGAACTTGGGGCCGGGCGCACGTACAAGTCGTTTTCGCGGCGCAGCAGGCCCTGTTCGACCAGTGCCGCCAGCCACTGATCGATAACCTCGTCCAGTTGCTCGGGTGCCCAGCGCAGGAATAGCTCGGCCTGCAAATACGGATACAACGCGTGTACATACTGCCCGAGCAGATCACGGCTCATCCGTGAGCTGCTGTGGAAGAAGCTTGCCAGTAACGCCGGCAAGGCAAAGATGTGCAGGACGTTGTTGCGGTAATAGGTCATCAGCACCGCATTGGCTTCATCCAGGTAGAGGATGCGGCCAAGGGCGTCTTTCTGTTCCGCCAGCAGATTCATACCCCTGACATGTTCGATCAGCGCCTGGCCGTCACCTTCGGGCAGGGTGGTGTGCTGCGAATAGGGGACCTTGCGCAATAAGGTCAGGTACAGGTCCAGCACACGGGTCAGGGCACTTTCGTCCAGGGCCAGGCGGCTGGTGGAGAGCAGTGCCAGGGCCACCAGGTTGACCGGGTTGACCGCTGCGGCTTCGTTGAGGTGGCGGGCTACGGTTTCACCCAGGCGGGTGGTGGTCTCGTTCAGCCAGGCCGGACGGAACTGCGGCCCAAGTGCCTGCTCGCGCCAGCCGGGTTGCTGTTGGTCGAGAAAGCCTGCCAGGCGGATCGGTTCGCCGAAGTTGACGTAGACCTGACCGAAACGCTGCTTCAGCGCGCCGATGACCTTGAAAATGTCGAAGATCGACTCCTTCTTCTTGCTGGCGCCACGCAGCTCACCCAGGTAGGTGCGGCCTTCCAGTACCCGTTCGTAGCCGATGTATACCGGCACGAAGACGATCGGTGTGCGCGATGAGCGCAGGAAGCTGCGCAGGGTGATCGCCAGCATCCCGGTGCGCGGTTGCAGCATGCGCCCGGTGCGCGAGCGCCCGCCCTCGACGAAGTATTCGACCGGGAACCCTTTGGTGAACAGGGTGTGCAGGTATTCGTTGAACACTGCGGTGTACAGCGGGTTGCCCTTGAACGTGCGGCGCATGAAGAAGGCGCCGCCGCGGCGCAGCAGGCCGCCGATCACTGGCATGTTGAGGTTGATGCCGGCAGCGATGTGCGGTGGCGTCAGGCCGTTGCGAAACAGCAGGTACGACAGTAGCAGGTAGTCGATGTGGCTACGGTGGCAGGGTACATAGATGACTTCGTGGCCCGGTGCGATGCCTTGCACCTGCTCGATGTGGTTGACCTTGATACCGTCGTAGATCTTGTTCCAGAACCAGCTGAGCACCACTTCCAGGAAACGGATCGCGGTGTAGGTATAGTCCGAGGCGATTTCGTTGCCGTAGCGCAGGGCCTGTGCTTCAGCCTTGGCCACGGGAATACTTTCCCGCAGGGCTTGTTCGTTGATGGCCTGGCGAACCAGTGGTGCGTGCACCAGGCCTTTCACCAGGTTGCGCCGGTGCGAGATGTCCGGGCCGATCACCGCAGTCTTGAGGTTGCGAAAGTGCACGCGCATCAGGCGTTGGGCCATGCGCACGGTGCGCTCATGGCCTTTGTTGTGCTGCACCAGGTCACGCACCTGGATCGGCGCCGAGAATTGCACGCGGGTCTTGCGCCCCAGTATCAGGATGGTCAGTAGCCGGCGCAGGCGCCCGGTTACTGCCCAGCTGTCGGCGAACAGCAATTTCCACGGGCTGGATTCGCTTGCAGGCGTCTGGCCCCAGAACACACTGACCGGGATGATCTGTGCGTCTTCCTCGGCATGCTGGCTGACCGCTGCAATCACACGCTCAAGGGTAGGAGGCGCGCCGCGCTTGTCGTGGCGGCCGAGCCAGTCCGGGTCGGGGGTGAGGTAGAAGAAGCCGGCCGGCTCGTGCAGCGTGCCCACAGCTACCGGCAGTACCGGGCGCGGCAGCCCCGCCTTGGTGCACTCGTGGTCGAGTACGGCCAGGTCGGTGAGCGATGGCGAGGGCAGTGCATAGAACACCGGGCGGCTGCGGTCGAGCTGCAGGCTCATGGCGGACTGGTTGATGGTCTCGGAGCGCACCCACAGGTACAACAGGCGACGCAGAGCGCCGAAGATCAGGCGGCGCAGGGGAGAACGGGTCATGGGGTGTGTGCCCTGGGTGTGATTTTTAGTGAGTGTGCAATCAGTTAGTCTGCCGTATCTGCGTAAGTTCAGCAAAATCCTGCAAAGGGCGCGGCGGTCATGAAAATTATTTGTTCTGTGTCATATACTCGGCCTGCCACTTGCAGGATATTTCGGCAAGCGGCGTCGGCACGGGGAGGAAACCCTGTGTCTACAAGGCGATCTTCACAATAAAAATCCGGAGTAGTTCAGATGTCGTCTCGTGAGACTGGGAATGTAAAGTGGTTCAACGATGCCAAGGGCTTTGGCTTCATTCAGCGCGAAGGTGGTGCGGATGTGTTCGTCCATTATCGGGCGATCCGCGGTGAGGGGCATCGTACCCTGGTCGAAGGGCAGCGGGTCGAGTACTCCTGCGTGCAGGGCCAGAAAGGCCTGCAAGCCGAGGACGTGGTAGGGCTCTGAGTCCCAAACCACAAGCCTCAAGCCTCAAGCTGCAAGTTGACCGTGTAACTTGCAGCCTGATGCGAACCCTCTTGTAGCTTGCCGCTCACGAGGTACGCCAGGTGATTTCCTCTTCACCGTCAGCACTGATGCGGATCCAGCGATCGGCATCTTCCTCGCCATCTTCTTCGACCCAGCCACCCGGCGCGCAGCGCACTTCCACGCCCAGTGCGGTGAATGCGGCGCGGGCGCAGGCGACGTCATCATCCCATGGGGTCTGGTCGCTTTCCAGGTAAAGGCTGTTCCATTTCCCTACAGCCTTGGGTAACCAGGTGACCGGAATGTTACCGGCCTTGCATTTGAAGGTCTGGCCTTTCTGCTGCCATTCGCTGCAGGGGCCGATCGCTTCGCCGAGCCATTGGGCAATCTGCTTGTGGTCGACGTCAGCGTCCTTCAGGTAGATCTCGATATCAGGTTGGCGCATAAGGGCTCCGGGTGTGCTCAGTCTTGGCGCACGAAATAGTCATAACGCATGGAAACCGTGACGTCGAAGGTTTCGGGCTGGTCGATCACCCGCGCACGTTTCTCGGCACTGGCGCGCCAGCCGTGCGGGGTCATGGCCAGCAGGTCGGCGCGGGCTTTGGGTGCAGCCAGGCTCAGTCGGAACTCCAGGGTTTCACTGTGGGCATGGGCCATGCCCTGCGGTACCAGGGCCAGGTGTTTGTCGTCGGCATAAGGGCGTACTTCATCGTAGAGCACTTCGCGCAACTCCATCAGATGGCCGCTGGTCGGGCCCACCCGCATCAGGCCGCCACCCGGACTCAGCAGGCGCTGGGCCTCGGCCCAGTCCAGCGGGCTGAAGACGCTGGCGATGAACTGGCAACTGGCATCGGCCAAGGGTACGCGGGCCATGCTGGCGACCATCCAGGTGACCGAAGGCTCACGGCGGCATGCGCGTTTGACGGCTTCGCGCGAGATGTCCAGGGCGTAGCCGTCAGCCTGTGGCAGGGCGTGGGCGAGCTGCGCTGTGTAGTAGCCTTCGCCGCAGCCGATGTCGAGCCAGGCGCCGGGCTGGCGCTCGGTGGCCAGTTCGGCCAGGCGGCGGGCCACGGGCGCGTAATGGCCGGCATCGAGGAAATCCCGGCGAGCTTCGACCATGGCCTGGTTGTCGCCAGGGTCACGGCTGTTCTTGTGCTGCACAGGCAGCAGGTTCAGGTAACCCTGGCGGGCACGGTCGAAGCGGTGGCCGGCCGGGCACACCACGCCGTTGTCGAGCCGCGTCAGGGCCGCATGGCAAATAGGGCAGGCGAGCATCAGGCGAGCAACCGCACCAGGGTCTGGTAGTAGATCTCGGTCAGCAGGTCGAGGTCGCTGGCCAGGATGCGCTCGTCGACCTGGTGGATCGTTGCATTGACCGGGCCCAGTTCGACGACCTGGGTGCCCATGGTGGCGATGAACCGGCCATCGGACGTACCACCGCTGGTGGACGGCTGGGTATCACGGCCGGTGACGCCCTTGATGCTGGCCGACACGGCATCGAGCAGTTCACCGGGTTCGGTAAGGAATGGCAGGCCCGAAAGCGCCCAGTCGATCGACCAGTCCAGTTCATGCTTGTCGAGGATTGCCGATACTCGCGCCTGCAGGCCTTCGACCGTCGACTCGGTGGAGAAACGGAAATTGAACAGCGCGGTCAGATCACCCGGTACCACATTGGTGGCGCCGGTACCGGAGTTGAGGTTGGAGATCTGGAAGCTGGTCGGTGGGAAGAACGCATTGCCTTCATCCCAGTGTTCGGCGGCCAGCTCCGCCAGCGCTGGCGCGGCCAGGTGGATCGGGTTTCGCGCCAGGTGCGGGTAGGCCACGTGGCCTTGTTTGCCGCGCACGGTCAGTTTGGCGCCGAGCGAGCCCCGGCGGCCGTTCTTGACCACGTCACCGAGCAGGGTAGTGCTCGACGGCTCGCCGACGATGCACCAGTCCAGGCGCTCGTTGCGCGCGATCAGGCGCTCGACCACGGCCTTGGTACCGTGATGGGCCGGGCCTTCTTCATCGCTGGTGATCAGGAAGGCGACCCTGCCGCGGTGGTTCGGGTAGTCCTGCACGAAACGCTCACTGGCGACCACCATGGAGGCCAGGCTGCCCTTCATGTCGGCGGCGCCGCGACCGCAGAGCATGCCGTCGGCATCGATCAGTGCCTCGAACGGCTCATGCTGCCACTGCTGCACCGGGCCGGTGGGGACCACATCGGTGTGGCCGGCGAAGCACAGCACCGGGCCGTCCTGGTTACCATGGGTGGCCCAGAAGTTGTCGACGTCCTCGATGCGCATCGGTTCGAGCTGGAAGCCCACGGCACCCAGGCGCTTCATCATCTGCGCCTGGCAGTCGGCGTCGACAGGGGTGACCGAGGGGCGACGGATCAGGTCGCAGGCCAGTTGAAGGGTAGGCGAGAGCTCGGCTGGGGCCGTCATGGGGAACTCCGGGGCAAGGCAAGGCGGAAAAACGAGGGGCGTTATCTTATATCAAACAAGGGTTGTCGGCACGGGGCATTGGGCCGCTGGCCCGCCCCGGCATCCTCAAGCCTCCTGGGGCTCGGCCATCTTGTGCTCGGGCTTGGGCAATGACGACAACAGAGCCATGACCAGCGCCGCCAGGTATGGCAGTGACTGCACCAGCAGCATCGCGACCCAGAACCGCATGTCCGAGCTCGGCAAACCTTGCACCAGGTAGATCCCGGCTGCCGCCCCCCACAGCAGCAACATGATGAACAGTTCTTCGCGCGCTTCTGAAATCGCTACCAGCAATCCATGGCTATCGGCATTTTTCGGTGTGCGGAAGAACGGCATGCTGCTGGTGAAGAACCCGTACAGCACCGCCTTGGCGATGGTATGCGACAGCGCAAGCCCCGCCAGCGCCGCTGCGAATGCGTCCTTGAGGTTGACCCCGACTGCTCGGCGATAAAGGAAGATGATCTTGGCTACCTTGAAGAAAAACAGTGCCAGAGGCGGGATGGCGAAGATCATCAGAGGTGGATCGACCCGGTGCGGCACGATGATCATCGCCGCCGACCAGAGCAGGGCACCGACGGTGAAAAAGATGTTCATGCCATCGGCGACCCATGGCAGCCAGCCGGCCAGGAAATGATAGCGCTGGCCACGGGTCAGCTCACTGCCCTTACCACGTAGCAGGGCCGCAGCGTGGTGCTTGATGATCTGGATGGCGCCATAGGCCCAGCGGAAACGCTGCTTCTTGAAGTCGATGAAGGTATCGGGCATCAGGCCCTTGCCATAGCTGTTGTGGGCGTAGGCGGCCGACAGGCCTTTTTCGAACACCCGCAGGCCCAGTTCGGCGTCTTCGCAGATGCACCATTCGGCCCAGCCCAGTTCTTCGAGCACGGTGCGCCGGGTCATGGTCATGGTGCCGTGCTGAATGATTGCGTCACGGTCGTTGCGGGTGACCATGCCGATGTGGAAGAAGCCCTTGTACTCGCTGTAGCAGAGCTTCTTGAAGGCGCTCTCGTGCTGGTCGCGGTAGTCCTGCGGCGACTGCACCACGGCGATCTTCGGGTCGGCGAAGTGCGGCACCATGTGCTTGAGCCAGTTGCGGTCCACGCAGTAGTCCGAGTCGATCACTGCGATCACTTCGGCATCCTTGGCGGTGTGCGGCAGCAGGTAGTTAAGCGCACCGCCCTTGAACCCGGCCAAAGGGGCGACGTGGAAGAACTTGAAGCGCTCACCGAGCTTTTCGCAGTGGGCCTTGAGCGGCTCCCACACGGCTGGGTCCTTGGTGTTGTTATCGATCACCAGCACTTCGTAGTCCGGATAGTCCAGCGCGGCCAAGGCGTCGAGCGTCTGTTTGACCATCTCTGGCGGTTCGTTGTAGCACGGTACATGCACCGAGACTTTGGGCCGGTAGGCGCTGTCGGCCTGCACCGGCAGAAACTCCCGGCGGCGTTTGTGAGTCCAGGCCGCCTCGGCCAACTCGTGCGCCTCGGTCAATAGCACGATGAACACGCCGAGTGCGCCCAGCGCCAGCAGTACGCCGACAGTCAGGCTGAACCAGGTGCTGTACTGCTGGCTGTAGTCGTAACCGATCCACACCAGCACTGACCCACAGAGGAAGGTAATGAAGGTGAGGAACGTCCGGCCGCGTTGGCGCAAGGCCGAGCCGTCGATCAGCAGTACGGTCAGGGCGATCATTGCCAATACCACCGAGGCGACCGCTAGTGCACGCCATTGCGGTATCGCCACCACCGGCCCTTCAAAATTGAATTTCTGCTGACGTTCGGCATTGAATACGCCCCAGTAGGCGCCCACCGAGCCCTCGTCACTGGCTTTCCAGGGTTGGTCGTAGGCTTCGATGACGAAATAGTTGTAGCCACGGCGGTTGAGGGTGTTGACCAGCGTGCGCAGGTAAATGGCCTGGTCGGCCTGGGTGGCGTCGGCGCCGCCGCGCATGCGGCCGTTGCTCGGCCAGCCGACTTCCGAGAGCAGCAATGGCTTGCGCGGGAACTGCTGTTTAAGCTCACGGGCCCGATCAAGGACGAACTCCACGGAGTCCTTCATGGGCACGAACTCCCAGTAGGGCAGGATGTGCGCGGCAATCAGGTCGACATGCTTGGCCAGTTCCGGGTGTTCCTTCCAGATGTGCCACTGTTCACTGGTGGTTACCGGCACCTTGACTGCGGCTCGCACCCGGTCAAGGTACTGGATGAGTGCTTCGGGCGTGACCTCTTCGCGGAACAGCGCTTCGTTGCCGACCACCACGCGAACCACACTGCGCGATGTGTTGGCCAGTTCGATGGCCGTGGCGATCTCCCGCTCGTTGCGCTCCAGGTCCGGGCTGATCCAGATGCCCAGGGTGACGCGAAGCCCAAGCTCCTCTGCCAGCCGCGGGATATCGGCCTGGGTGCCTTCGACGGTGTAGATACGGATGCTGTCGGTCAGCTTGTTCATCTGCTCCAGGTCTTGGCGCATCTCGGCGTCGCTGGGATATTGGCCTTTTTGCGGGCTTTCCCCCAGACGGAATGGCGAGTACGAGAAACCTGATATCTGCTCAGGCCAGGCCGGTGCGGAAACCGGCCGATTGACCAGCGCCCAGAACCCGGTGAACAGTGCGGCGATGGCCAAGACAATCACCAGGTTCAAGCCGAATTTGCGAGATGACATTGTCGTCCATATCTGTCGAAGTAGTAGGACATTAAAGCAGGATCAGTAGGTGTTTTCCTAACGATGGAGGTCATTGGCGCTGCTGGCCTATAATGCGCGCCGTTTTAGCGGTATGAGCCTCGGGGTACGAACATGAGCACAGAAGATCCACGCTTTGCAGGCGTTGCCCGGCTGTACGGCGACGAAGGGCTGCAACGCCTGAACCAGGCCCATGTGGCGGTCGTCGGTATCGGTGGGGTGGGCTCCTGGGTGGCCGAGGCGCTGGCGCGCAGTGGTGTGGGTGAGATCACCTTGTTCGACCTGGATGATGTCTGTGTCAGCAACACCAACCGCCAGGCCCATGCCCTGGAAGGGCAGGTGGGGCGCCCCAAGGTCGAGGTGATGGCCGAGCGCCTGCGGGCGATCAACCCGGCCTGCACGGTGCATGCGGTGGCTGACTTCGTCACCCGCGACACCATGGCTGAGTACATCACCGAGCAGCTCGATTGCGTTGTCGACTGCATTGACAGCGTGATGGCCAAGGCGGCGCTCATTGCCTGGTGCCGGCGGCGCAAGATCGCGATCGTTACCACCGGCGGAGCAGGTGGGCAGATCGACCCCACACAGATTCAGATCGGCGACCTCAACAAGACCTTCAACGACCCGTTGGCATCGCGGGTGCGTTCAACCCTGCGGCGCGATTACAACTTCTCGCGCAACGTCAGCCGCAATTATGGCGTGCCGTGCGTGTTCTCCAGCGAACAGCTGCGCTACCCCAAGGGCGATGGCAGCGTGTGCCTGCAGAAGAGCTTTGTCGGTGAGGGTGTGCGCCTGGACTGCGCCGGGGGCTTTGGCGCGGTAATGATGGTGACCGCGACCTTTGGTATGGTGGCGGCGAGCAAGGCAGTGGAAAAGCTGGTGGCTGGCGCCCGGCGGCCTTCAGAACGGGTCAAGACCGAGTAAGGCACGCGGTCGGTGCTGGGTTCAGTAGCCTGAAACCAGCTCGGCCATCCGCAGTAGCACCGCATGCAAGCCATTGCTGCGCGATGGCGACAATTGCCGCTCCAACCCCAACCGGGTAAACCACTCGCGCAGGTCAAGCGCCGCCAGCTCACGACTGTCGAGCCCCTGCACCCGCACCAGTAGCAATGCCAGCAGGCCACGCAACAAACGCGCATCACTGCTTGCCTTGAACTGCCATTGGCCCTCGTGCTGTTCAGCTACCAGCCATACCAGGCTTTCACAGCCATGAACGCGGTTGTTCTCGCACTTCTGGGTATCGCTCAGCGGTTCCAGTTGCTCACCCATCTGCATCAGAAGCCGTGCACGCTGCTCCCATCCACAGGCTTGCTCGAAGCGCTCCAGTGCTTCCTGGGCGTGTGCTGGCAGGCTCACCGCAACAGCTCCAGGCCTTGATCGAGGGCATCGAAGAAGCGTTGCAGGTCATCGCTGTCGTTATACAGGCCCAGCGATACCCGAATCGCGCCTTCGAGCCTCAGCCCCTTGAGCAGTGGCATGGCGCAGTGATGGCCGGCACGTACGGCAATGCCCTGCTCTGTCAGCAGGTGGGCGATGTCGGCATTGTGCACGCCTTCGATGACAAAACTGGCCAAGGCAGCCTGTGGTGTGCCCAGCACCTGCACCCCATCACGGTCGGCAAGCCCGCGCAGCAGGTGATGGTGAAGGTGGGTCTCGTGGTTCTCGACGGCTTGGCCATCGAGGCTGGCCAGGTAATCGAGCGTCGCCCCCAGGCCGATCACCCCGGCGATCGGTGGTGTGCCTGCCTCGAAGCCCAGCGGTGCCGGGCGGAAGCTGGCACTTTGGTAGTCAGCCAGTTGTACCATTTCACCGCCGAACTGCCAGTGGCGCAGCAGTTCCAGCGCCTGCGCACGGCCATAAAGTACGCCGACGCCTTCCGGGCCATAGAGCTTATGGCTGGAGAACACATAAAAATCACAACCCAACTGCTGCACATCGTGGCGGCCATGCACCACGCCCTGGGCGCCATCGACCACAGTCAGCGCCCCTTGGGCGCGGGCATGGGAGAGTAACGCTGGCAGCGGCTGCCAGGTGCCGAGCACATTGGACAACTGGCTGACCGCAAGCACGCGAGTACGTGGGCCAACCAACTGTAGCGCCTGGTCAAGGTCGATTCGGCCATGCTCATCCAGTGGCAGTACCACCAGGCGCAGGTTGCGCCGCCGCGCCAGTTGTTGCCAGGGCAGCAGGTTGGCGTGGTGCTCCAGCGCGCTCACAGCGATTTCGTCGCCTGCCTCGAAACGGTGTTCCAGGCCATAGGCCAACAGGTTCAGGGCCGAGGTGGCGCCGTGGGTAAAGATGACCTGCCGCGATTCGGCGGCGTTGAGCCAGGCGGCGACCTTGTCGCGGCTGGTTTCGAACGCCTGTGTCGCCAGCGCGCCGGGCAGGTGCTGGGCACGGTGCACGTTGGCTGCGCCGTGGCCGTAATAGTGGCTCAGTGCATCGAGCAGGGCCTGGGGCTTCTGGGTGGTGGCGGCGCTGTCCAGGTAGGTCTGGTGCTGCCGTTGCAGGGCGGCGATGGCGGGGAAATCGGCACGCCAGGGGGAGGGCTGGAACATGATCACGGGGCCTGGAATGAAAATCGGGTCTGGCGTGAGTGCGCCAGACCCGATGTTAACACTTCGAACCCTTCGAAAGTTCTCAGTTGTGGGCGTGCAGCGCCTCGTTCAGCTCGATCGCCGATTTGTGCGTCTTGCACTCTACGGCGCCGTTGAGCGAGTTGCGGCGGAACAGCAGGTCGGTCTGGCCAGCCAGGTCGCGCGCCTTGACCACTTTGACCAGCTCATTGTTCTCGTCGAGCAGGTTGACCTTGGTGCCGGCAGTGATGTAAAGGCCGGCTTCGACGGTGTTGCGATCGCCCAGCGGGATGCCGATGCCGGCGTTGGCGCCGATCAGGCAGCCTTCACCGACCTTGATGACGATATTGCCGCCACCGGACAGGGTGCCCATGGTCGAGCAGCCGCCGCCCAGGTCCGAGCCCTTGCCGACGAATACGCCGGCCGAGACACGGCCTTCGATCATGCCCGGGCCTTCGGTGCCGGCATTAAAGTTGACGAAGCCTTCGTGCATGATGGTGGTGCCTTCGCCGATGTAGGCGCCCAGGCGCACACGGGCGGTGTCGGCGATACGCACGCCGGCCGGGACCACGTAGTCGGTCATCTTCGGGAACTTGTCTACCGAGAACACTTCCAGCAGCTCGCCTTTGAGGCGCGCCTCAAGTTGCAGCTCGGCCAGCTCGGCCAGGTCGACGGCGCCCTGGTTGGTCCAGGCAACGTTCGGCAGCAGCGGGAAGATGCCTGCCAGGCTCACGCCGTGTGGCTTGACCAGGCGGTGCGACAGCAGGTGCAGCTTGAGGTAGGCCTCTGGGGTCGAAGCCAGGGCAGCGTCTTCGGCCAGCAGGGTGGCGACCAGCGGCTTGTGGCTTTCGGCAAGGCGGGTCAGCAGGGCAGCCTGGGCGCCATCGATGCCTTTTACGGCTTCGGCCAGTTGCGCGGCCTGGGCATTGCTGAAGGTGATGGCCTGGTTGCCACCTTCATAACCGAGGATCGGCGCGACGGCGGCGACCAGCTCGGCGCTCGGCTTGAGCAGTGGCTGTGCGTAGAACACTTCCAGCCAGGTGCCCTGGCGGTTCTGGGAGCCGACACCAAAGGCCAGGCTGAACAGGGTATTGGACATGTGATTACCTCGTGCGAAATAGGGTGCGATGCGTAAATGGACTCAGGCCAGCGCAGCGGCGTACAGGTCAGGTTTGAAACCGACCAGGGTGCGTGCGCCAAGGTCGAGCACCGGGCGCTTGATCATCGACGGCTGGGCCAGCATCAGCTCGACGGCCTTGGCCTGGTCGAGGTCGGCCTTGCTGGCATCGTCGAGCTTGCGGAACGTGGTGCCGGCACGGTTGAGGATGACTTCCCAGCCGTGCTCGTCGCACCAGCGGTTCAGGCTGTCACGGTCGATGCCTTGAGTCTTGTAGTCGTGGAATTCGTAGGCGATGGCTTGGTCTTCGAGCCAGGTGCGCGCTTTTTTCATGGTGTCGCAGGCTTTGATGCCGTAGAGCGTGTAGGTCATTGTGTGCATTGGGGCCACAGGCTGCCCCAATCTCTCCATTTCCGAATGTCAGTCGCGCGATTATGCGGGAACCATCCTCGGTACGCCACGCCCGAGGCGCCCTGTTAACTGCTCAGGATGTGTCTCAAGCGACCAGGCGTTGAACCGACCCGATGATTTCATCGCCATGTTGCTGCTCGGCAGTGCGCAGATCGAAGGCGCTCTGCAGGTTGAGCCAGAACTCGGGGCTGGTGTCCAGGCAGATGGCCAGACGCAGTGCCATGTCGGCGGAAACACCGCCCCGTTCACGCAGGATGTTATTGACAGTTGGGGTGGCGACGCCCAGTGCCCTTGCCAACGCGGCAGCACTCAAGCCCATTTCTTTCTGATAGTCCTCACGCAGGACTTCACCGGGATGGATTGGACGCATACCGTTCTTGAGCATGGTGCACCTCAATGGTAATCGACTATTTGAACGTTGACCGGACCGTTTTCGGTCCAGGTGAAGCACAAGCGCCATTGGTCATTGACACGAATACTGTGCTGACCAGTGCGGTTACCGCTCAACGGCTCCAGGCGATTGCCAGGTGGCGAGCGAAGGTCTCGCAGCGCGGTTGCAGCATCGAGCATGGCCAGTTTGCGCTCGGCTACTGACTTGATATCCGACCATCGCCTTGTCTTTCCAGTGGTGAACAGTGCTTCCGTTTCAGCACAGCGGAACGATCGAATCATCAGGCTTAACGCTTAACGTTATGGATTAAGAATAAGTATACAAGTACAGGGTCTCATTGCAACTCTGGGTGCAAGCATCAGCATCACTTCAGTAGGTGTGTATCATCATGTTACATATTCATCCGCCTCCTGCGACTTTCGTGCAGCGGCCCATGATTACCCCACCCCGCTAACATATTGCTTCTGTGGCGATTTTTCGCCCGGGATTGATATCGGTTCACAAAGGAAGCTTTAACGGATGCAGTCAGCTTATACCGTCCTCATCCTGCTGACGCTGGTCAGCGTGTCGAAACTGGTCGGTCGGGTGATCCCCTTGCCGCTGCCGCTGGTGCAGATCGGTGCCGGTGCGCTGTTGGCCTGGCCTACCCTGGGGCTGCATGTGGCCCTGGACCCTGAGCTGTTCCTTTTCCTGTTCCTGCCGCCATTGCTGTTTGCCGACGGCTGGCGCATCCCCAAACGCGAACTGTGGCGCATCCGCGGGCCGGTGGTGGCACTTGCCGTGGGGCTGGTGCTGTTCACGGTGGTCGGCGCCGGCTACTTCATTCATTGGCTGCTGCCGAGCATCCCGCTGGCGGTGGCCTTTGCCCTGGCGGCCGTGTTGTCGCCTACCGACGCCGTGGCAGTCTCGGCCATCACCCAGGACCGCCTTCCCACTCCGCTGATGCGCATGCTTCAGGGTGAGGCGCTGATGAATGACGCCTCTGGCCTGGTGACCTTCAAGTTCGCGCTGGCAGCGGCGATCACCGGCGTATTTTCTTTGGCCGATGCCAGCTTCAGCTTTGTCCTGGTTGCCATCGGCGGGCTGGCGGTTGGTGTTGCCCTGAGCTGGCTGATTGGCAGGCTGCGCGCCTGGATGATCGCACGTGGCTGGGATGACCCGGCCACCCATGTGGTATTCATGCTGCTGCTGCCGTTTGCCGCCTATGTGCTGGCCGAGCGCCTTGGAGTGTCGGGCATCCTCTCGGCGGTGGCCGCCGGCATGATGCAGAGCTGGCTCGACCTGCTGCCGCGCCAGACCAGCACCCGCCTGCTCAACCGTAGCGTCTGGTCGCTACTGGAATTCGCCTTCAATGGCCTGATCTTCCTGCTGTTGGGCCTGCAATTGCCGGACATCATCAAGGCGGTGGTCAGCCACGAGCCTACCCTCTGGCCGACACTGGCATGGCGTTGCCTGGATGTGCTGGCGATCTTTGCGGCGCTGATCCTGCTGCGGTTCGTCTGGGTGCAAAGCATCTGGCGGGCGGTCGGGGTAGTGCGTCGCTGGCGCGGCAAGCCTGCCCTGGTACTGATGCCCACGGCGCGCTCATGCTGGCTGCTGACCCTTGGCGGGGTGCGTGGTGCAGTGACGCTGGCGGGTGTGATGTCGATACCGCTGCTGATTGGGGCGGACCAGGCTTTCCCGGAGCGCGACCTGCTGATTTTCATCGCTGCCGGCGTCATCTTGCTGTCGCTGGTCAGCGCCTGCGTGGCTTTGCCCTTTCTCTTGAGAGGTGTCACCCGAAGCCCGGACGAGCGGCTGCATCAGGAGGTGCAGGAAGCCTGGCGGCGCACGGCCGAGGCTGCGATTCATGCCCTGGAGGCCGAGGACGTGGTTGATGCCAGCGCACCTCAGGATGCGGCGCAGGCGACCCTGGCGACGGAGCTCAAGGCAAGGTTGATGGCCGAGTACCGCGATGAGCTGGACAGTTACAACGACACGGCCGAGGCGAGGGCCTTGGCGGAGCAGATGGACTTGCTGGAGCGACGTCTGCGCCTGCGGGCGCTTCGGGCGCAGCGGTTGGAATTGTATAACCTGCATCGCCAGCACCTGGTAGGCGATGAGGTAGTGCGGCAGGTGTTGGGTGAGCTGGACTTGAGCGAGGCGAACCTGGGGGCAGTCAAATAAGCCGCTGTAGCTCAAGCGCCGGCGAGCCGGCGTTTGCGCTACAGCGCGGCGCTCGGTCAATCAACGGTTTTGCACAAACGCACGAATCCGCTCAGCCGCCTCTATGCACTCGGCCAATGGTGCGACCAGTGCCATGCGTACCCGCCCGGCCCCCGGATTCACGCCATCCACTTCGCGCGACAGGTACGAACCAGGTACCACCGTCACATGCTGGGCTTCGAACAGGTCACGCGTGAAGTCGGCATCGCACCCCGGTACCTTGGCCCACAGGTAGAAACTGCCATCAGGCCGCTGTACGTCCAGCACGGGCTGCAGGATATCCAGCACGGCATCGTATTTGGCGCGGTATAGGTCGCGGTTTTCGCGCACATGTGCTTCATCCTGCCAGGCGGCGATGCTGGCCAGCTGGGTCTGCACCGGCATGGCGCAGCCATGGTAGGTGCGGTACAGCAGGAACGGCTTGATGATGGCCGCGTCGCCGGCAACGAAGCCCGAACGCAGGCCCGGCAGGTTGGAGCGCTTGGACAGGCTGTGGAATACCACGCAACGCTTGAAGTCACTGCGGCCCAGTTCGGCACAGGCACTGAGCAGGCCCGGTGGTGGGGCGTCTTCGTCGAAGTACAGTTCGCTGTAGCACTCATCGGCGGCGATCACGAAATCATGCTCGTCGGCCAGTGCGATCAGCTTCTTCAGGGTGTCCATCGGTACCAGTGCGCCGGTGGGGTTGCCCGGTGAGCACAGGAACAGGATCTGGCAGCGTTTCCAGACCTCGGCGGGTACGGCATCGAAGTCCGGGTTGAAACCGTTGTTTTCCAGGCACGGCAGATAATGCGGGGTGGCGCCGGCGAGCAGGGCCGCGCCTTCGTAGATCTGGTAGAACGGGTTGGGGCTGACCACCAGGCCATCATCGGCGCGGTTGACCACAGCCTGGGTGAAGGCGAACAGCGCTTCACGGGTGCCGTTGACCGGCAGCACATGGCGGTCCGCGTCCAGCCAGCCGGTCGGCACGCCGAAGCGGCGTTCGCACCATTGGCCGATGGCCTGGCGCAGCTCTGGCAGGCCGATGGTGCTGGGGTAGACCGCCAGCTTGTCGAGGTTGTCGGCCATGGCCTGGGCGACGAACGCCGGGGATGCGTGCTTCGGCTCACCGATCGACAGGGCGATGGCGCGCTTGTCCGCCGCGGGCTTCACGCTGCCCAGCAGGGCGCGGAGTTTCTCGAAGGGGTAGGGCTGAAGCTGGGTCAGGGCATGGTTCATCGGCGCAAGGTCTCGTCAATCGTCTAATCGTTAAAAGGTCACGCGAGTCGGGCTGGCATCGCTAGCCTGGCCGGCCTGCAGTTGCTGCACGATCGCTTCCTGCAGGCGGCTGCACAGCTGCGGGTCGGACAGCGGCTGGTTGTCGGCATCGGTAATGAAGAATACGTCTTCCACGCGTTCGCCGAGGGTGGCGATCTTGGCGTTCTGCAGTGACAGGTCGAACTCCAGGAAGATCCGCCCGATCCGCGCCAGCAGCCCGGGGCGGTCCGGCGCGGTGATCTCAAGGATGGTTACCGCCCGCTGTGCATCGTTGAGGATGGTCACCTGCGGCGGGAAGTTGAAATGCTTGAGTTGGCGGGGTACCCGTCGCTGGATGATGGTCGGGTAGTCCTCGGGGTTGCGCAGCGCCTCGGTCAGGCCGTCGCGGATCTGCTTGACCCGTTGCGGGTTGTCGCCGATGGAGCCGCCGTCATTGTCGAGCACGATGTAGGTGTCGAGTGTGAACTGGCTGCTCGAGGTGATGATGCGCGCGTCATGGATGTTCAGGTTGAGCTGCGACATGGCCGCCACGGTCACGGCGAAGAAATCGTGCTGGTCGGGGGCGTAGATGAAGATCTGCGTGCCGCCCTCGAACTCCCGCTGTGTGGTTTCCTTGATCAGTACCAGCGGCCCGCCGTCGGCGGGCTGCTGCAGGATCGCGTCACTGTGCCAGGCCACATCGGCGGCGTTGTGCTTGAGGAAGTAGTCGTCACCCAGTTGCGACCAGAGTTGCTCGACGTCGTCCGGGTCGGTGCCCTCGCGTACGAGGATATCCAGCGCAGCACTCTGTGTCTGGCGGATCTGCTCCTCGCGGTCCAGCGGGTTTTCCAGGCCGCGACGCAAGGCGCGTTTGGTCTCGCTGTACAGCTGGCGCAGCAGGCTGGCTCGCCAGGAGTTCCACAGGCTGGGATTGGTGGCGTTGATGTCGGCCACGGTCAGCACGTAGAGGTAGTCCAGGCGCGTCTCGTCGCCGACATGCAGGGCGAAGTCGTTGATCACCTGCGGGTCGGACAGGTCCTTGCGCTGGGCGGTGGTGGACATCACCAGGTGGTTTTGCACCAGCCAGACGATCAGGCGGCTGTCCCAGGCGGGCAATTGATGGCGCTCGCAGAACTTCTTCGCGTCCACAGCGCCCAGCTCGGAGTGGTCGCCCTGACGGCCTTTGCCGATGTCGTGGTACAGCCCGGCCAGGTAGATGAGCTCAGGCTTGGGCAGGCGGCCCATAAGCTTGCTGGCCAGCGGGAATTTTTCGGACACCGGCGTGTACTGCAGCTTGCGCAGGTGCTTGATGAGGTTGAGGGTGTGCGCATCGACCGTATAAATGTGGAACAGGTCGTGCTGCATCTGCCCGACGATCAGGCCGAACTCTGGCAGGTAGCGGCCGAGGATGCCGTAACGGTTCATCCGCCGCAGGTTGCGATGGATGCCGATTTCGCACTTGAACAGCTCGATGAACAGGCTGGTGTTGCGAATATCGTTGCGGAAGGTGTCGTCGATCAGGTGCCGGTGCTCGCGCAGCAGGCGCACGGTGTCCGCGCGCACGCCCTTGATTTCCGGGTGCTGCGCCATCAGCACGAAGATCTCCAGCATGGCGAACGGCGTGCGCTTGAAAACGTTCGCGTTGACGGCCTCGATATAGCCGTCGTGCAGCCGGAAGCGCGCATTCAGCGGCTGGGTGGTACCACTGTCATCGTCGGCTAGGATGACTTCCTCGAAGTGCTGGATGATCAGGTCGCACAACTGGCTGATGCTCATCACCACCCGGTAGTACTGCTGCATGAACTGTTCGATGGCGCGTTTGGGGTTTTCGTCGCTGTAGCCCAGCAGTGCGGCGATGCTGCGCTGGTGGTCGAACAGCAGGCGATCTTCGGCGCGGCCGGCGAGCATGTGCAGGGCGTAGCGCACCTTCCACAAAAAGTCCTGGGAGGAGGCCAGCAGTTCGTTTTCGCTTTCCAGCAGGAAGCCTTCGCCAGCGAGGGCGTGCAGGTTCAGGGTGCCGTACTGGCGACGGGCTACCCAAAGGACTGTCTGGATGTCGCGAAGGCCACCGGGCGAGCCTTTTACATTGGGCTCGAGGTTGTACTCGGTGTCGTTGTACTTGTGGTGGCGGGCCTTGAGCTCTGCGCGCTTGGCCAGGAAGAACTCCTTGCTCGGCCACATGTGCGCGGTGCTGGTGACTTCGAGCATGCGCTGGCGCAGGGCTTCGGGGCCGGCGATGGTGCGGCTTTCCATCATGTTGGTGATGACCGTAAGGTCGGCGCGGGCCTGTTCGGCGCACTCGTCGACGGTACGCACGCTCTGGCCCACTTCAAGGCCAATGTCCCACAGCAGTGTCAGGAAGCGCTCGATGGCGTCGCGGTACTGCTCGTGTTCGGCGTCGCGCAGCAGGATCAGCAGGTCGATGTCCGAGTGCGGGTGCAGTTCACCGCGCCCATAGCCCCCGACCGCTACCAGGGCTATGCCGTCAGCGTCGCCCCAGTCGAACTGTTTCCAGGCCTGTTGCAGGATGTTGTCGACTAGCCAGGCGCGGTCCTCGATCAGCCGACGGATGTCGCGGCCGTCACGGAAACGCCTGTCGAGCACCTCGCCGGCCTGGCGGATGGCCTTCTTGAAAGCGGCGATGGGGCTCGCCTTGAGGGCCAGTTCCGCCTGGAACTGGCCGCGGTCGAACAGCTCGGGATCCACCTGGGGCATGCATCGCGTTCCTGTCGTAGAGGCTTTGGCGTGAACTCAGGCCGAAGTGCGCGGGATGGTGTCGTCCTTGCGCAGGGTGAAGATCTCGTAGCCGGTGGCGGTCACCACCAGGGTGTGCTCCCACTGCGCCGAGAGCTTGCGGTCCTTGGTGATGGCGGTCCAGCCGTCGCCCAGCACCTTGGTGTCGGCCTTGCCCTGGTTGATCATCGGTTCGATGGTGAAGGTCATGCCCTCTTTGAGCTCCATGCCGGTGCCGGCACGGCCGTAGTGGAGGATCTGCGGTTCTTCGTGGAACACCTTGCCGATGCCGTGGCCGCAGAATTCACGCACCACCGAAAAGCCGTTCTTTTCGGCGTGCTTCTGGATCACTTCACCGATATCGCCCAGGCGGCAGCCAGGCTTGACCAGCTCGATGGCCTTGTACATGCACTCCTGGGTGACTTTGGACAGGCGCTCGGCCCATACCGGCACGGTGCCGACGTGGAACATGCGGCTGGTGTCGCCGTGGTAGCCGTCCTTGATCACGGTGACATCGATGTTCAGCGTGTCCCCGTCCTTGAGCGGCTTGTCGTTGGGGATGCCGTGGCACACCACGTGGTTGATCGAGGTGCAGATCGACTTGGGGTAGCCCTTGTAGTTGAGCGGTGCCGGAATGGCCTGCTGCACGTTGACGATGTAGTCGTGGCACAGGCGGTCGAGCTCTTCGGTGGTGACACCGGGCTTGACGTGTTCTTCGATCATTTCCAGCACTTCGGCGGCCAGGCGGCCGGCGATGCGCATCTTCTCGATGTCTTCTGCGGTCTTGATGGTAACGGTCATTACAGGCTCTCTACGGCGCCGCAGGCGGCGCGAACAAACGGAAAAGGCCCTTATTCTATCAGAGGGCGGCTGCGAACCCAGCATCAAGCTTGAGGCTGGATTCGCAGTTCGCTTCTGCGGGTTCCGTTCGTTGGCGGTCTGTGGTATAACATGCGCCGCTTTCGGGGACGACCCCGTCTGCTCAAACCCACACACGTGTCGACACGATGACCTGGGTGCCCCGCATTCTCGAAGTTCTTGTTCAGGTGCGTGGGTTGGTCATTGGGATACGTGGAGGCCCAACCCGACTTATCAAGGAACTATCATGTCCCAAGTCAACATGCGCGATATGCTGAAGGCCGGTGTGCACTTCGGCCACCAGACCCGTTACTGGAACCCGAAAATGGGCAAGTACATTTTCGGCGCGCGTAACAAGATCCACATCATCAACCTGGAAAAAACCCTGCCAATGTTCAACGACGCTCTGTCGTTCGTAGAACGCCTGGCCCAGGGCAAGAACAAGATCATGTTCGTCGGCACCAAGCGTTCCGCCGGCAAGATCGTCGCCGAGCAAGCTGCTCGTTGCGGTTCGCCATACGTTGACCACCGCTGGTTGGGCGGCATGCTGACCAACTACAAAACCATCCGCGCTTCGATCAAGCGTCTGCGCGACCTGGAAACCCAGGCCGAAGACGGCACTTTTGCCAAGCTGACCAAGAAAGAAGCCCTGATGCGTTCGCGCGATCTGGAAAAGCTGGACCGCAGCCTGGGTGGTATCAAGGACATGGGCGGCCTGCCTGATGCCCTGTTCGTGATCGACGTTGACCACGAGCGCATTGCCATCACCGAAGCCAACAAGCTGGGCATCCCGGTTATCGGCGTTGTCGATACCAACAGCAGCCCAGAAGGTGTTGACTACATCATCCCAGGTAACGATGACGCCATTCGCGCTATCGAGCTGTACATGACTTCGATGGCTGACGCCGTCATCCGCGGCCGCAACAACGTTGCTGGCGGCACCGAAGTCTACGCTGAAGAAGCGGCTGCACCTGCTGCCGAGTAATAGACGCTAGCGTCTGCTTGGCACGCAAAAAGGGGGCTTCGCCCCCTTTTTGCCACCTTGAAATCCTGCTGTCAGCAAGCGCCCCGCATTATGGGCCGGCTGAGGTTGAAACAGCGGATTTGCAGAATTGAACGCCCGTGATGAGCGGGTGGAATGGTTGAAAAACTTTCCAAGAGGATTTTGAAATGGCAGCAATTACTGCAGCGCTGGTCAAAGAACTGCGCGAGCGTACCGGCGAAGGCATGATGGATTGCAAAAAGGCCCTGGAAAAGGCCGGCGGCGACATCGAAAAAGCCATTGACGACATGCGTGCCTCGGGCGCCATCAAGGCGGCCAAAAAGGCTGGCAACGTCGCTGCCGAAGGCGCGATCGCCGTCAAGACCGACGGTAAATCCGCCGTCCTGCTGGAAGTCAACTCGCAGACCGACTTCCTGGCTCTGCAAGACGACTTCAAGAACTTCGTCGCTGAAAGCCTCGAAGAAGCTTTCGCCCAGAAGCTGACCGATGCCGCTCCGCTGATCGCCTCGCGCGAAGCTGCTCGTGAAGCCCTGGTCGCCAAGTGCGGCGAGAACGTCAACATCCGTCGCCTGGTGCGCGTTGAGGGTGACGTTGTCGGTGCTTACCTGCACGGTAACAAGATCGGTGCTGTTGTCGTCCTCAAGGGCGGCGACGTCGAGCTGGCCAAGAACATTGCCATGCACGTTGCAGCTTCGAACCCAGAGTTCCTGGATGCGTCGGAAATCTCCGCCGAGGCCATCGAGCGCGAGAAGAACGTCTTCCTGCAGCTGAACGCCGACAAGATCGCCGGCAAGCCGGAAAACATCGTTGAAAACATGATCAACGGCCGTATCACCAAGTTCAAGGCCGAAGCCTCGCTGAAAGAGCAAGCCTTCGTCATGAACCCGGAAGTCAAAGTCGGCGAGCTGGCCAAGAAGGCCGGTGCTGAAATCGTTTCCTTCACCTACTTCAAAGTAGGCGAAGGCATCGAGAAGCCGGTCGACGACTTCGCTGCTGAAGTTGCCGCTCAGGTAGCTGCCGCCAAGCAGTAAGACAGACTCGTCTGTCGCCCCAAAGAGGCTGCCCGCTCACGCGCGCAGCCTCTTTGTCAAAGCGGGAGCGGTTTTCAAGGCCGTGCTCGCTGACGCAGTCGCTGCGTCACGTTAGAGTTACACGCAGGCTCAAGCAGCCCGCCAGAATTTTACAAACGCCGCAGGAGAGATTCGCAATGGCTCAGCAGGGCAGTGGTTATCAGGCTCGCTATAAACGCATTCTACTCAAACTTAGCGGCGAGGCCCTGATGGGCTCGGAAGAGTTCGGGATCGACCCCAAGGTCCTGGATCGCATGGCCCTGGAAGTTGGCCAGCTGGTCGGCATCGGTGTCCAGGTCGGTCTGGTGATCGGCGGTGGCAACCTGTTCCGTGGCGCGGCGCTCAGTGCAGCCGGCATGGACCGTGTTACCGGCGACCACATGGGCATGCTGGCGACCGTAATGAATGGCCTGGCCATGCGCGATGCGCTGGAGCGGGCGAACATTACCGCCATCGTCATGTCGGCCATTTCCATGGTGGGTGTGACCGATCACTACGACCGTCGCAAAGCCATGCGCCACCTGAACGCCAAAGAAGTCGTAATCTTCGCTGCCGGTACTGGCAACCCGTTCTTCACCACCGACTCCGCCGCCTGCCTGCGTGCCATCGAAATCGATGCCGACGTGGTATTGAAGGCAACCAAGGTCGATGGTGTATACACTGCAGATCCATTCAAGGACCCGCATGCCGAGAAGTTCGATCATCTGACCTACGATGAAGTGCTGGATCGCAAGCTGGGTGTAATGGACCTCACGGCAATCTGCCTTTGCCGCGACCACAAGATGCCGCTGCGCGTCTTCAACATGAACAAACCCGGCGCCTTGCTGAACATCGTGCATGGCGGCGCGGAAGGAACTCTGATCGAGGAAGTTCAAAAATGATCAACGACATCAAGAAAGACGCTCAGGATCGCATGGGCAAGTCCATTGAGGCTTTGGGCCGCAACCTGGCGTCAATCCGCACCGGTCGCGCCCACCCAAGCATCCTGGACAGCGTCAAGGTTCCGGCGTGGGGCAGCGAAATGCCGCTGAACCAGGTCGCTGCAGTCTCTGTTGAAGATGCGCGCACCCTGAAGATCGTCGCCCACGACAAGAACCTCAGCGCTGCCATCGAGAAGGCCATCCTGACTTCCGATCTGGGCCTTAACCCGTCCAGCGCCGGCACCACCATCCGTGTACCGATGCCGGCCCTGACCGAGGAAACCCGCAAGGGTTACACCAAGCAGGCCAGCGCCGTTGCCGAGGATGCCAAGGTTGCCGTGCGCAACGTGCGTCGTGATGCCCTGGCCGACCTGAAGAAGCTCACCAAGGACAAGGAAATCAGTGAAGACGAAGAGCGTCGTGCTGCTGACGAGATCCAGAAGCTGACCGACAAGTTCGTCGCCGAAATCGACGCTGCGTTCAAAGCCAAGGAAAAGGACCTGTTGGCCGTCTAAGGCCGAGGTTTTTTAATGGAAAAGACCAAGCTGGCGGCACCGTCTTCGGTGCCGCGACACGTCGCGATCATCATGGATGGCAATAATCGCTGGGCGAAGAAGCGCCTGTTGCCCGGCGTAGCCGGGCACAAGGCCGGCGTCGATGCCGTACGTGCGGTTATCGAGGTCTGCGCCAAGTCCGGCGTCGAGGTGCTCACCCTGTTCGCCTTCTCCAGTGAGAACTGGCAGCGCCCTGCCGAAGAAGTGGGGGCGTTGATGGAGCTGTTCTTCTCGGCGCTGCGCCGTGAGGCCAAACGCCTGAACGAGAACAATATCAGCCTGCGCATCATTGGCGATCGTTCGCGTTTCCATCCAGAGCTGCAGGCCGCCATGCGCGAGGCCGAGGCGCAGACCGCCGGCAGTAATCGCTTCATCCTGCAGATCGCCGCCAACTATGGTGGCCAGTGGGATATTGCCCAGGCCGCGCAGCGGCTGGCCCGTGAGGTTCAGGCCGGCCACCTGCGTCCGGATGACATTACTCCCGGGCTTTTGCAGGCCTGCCTGGCGACAGGCGAATTGCCGTTGCCGGACCTGTGCATCCGCACCGGTGGCGAGCACCGCATCAGTAACTTCCTGCTGTGGCAGCTGGCTTACGCCGAACTCTATTTCTCCGACCTGTACTGGCCGGACTTCAAACACGAGGCCATGCGCAATGCCCTGGCCGATTTCGCTTCGCGCCAGCGCCGCTTCGGTAAGACCAGCGAGCAGGTCGAGGCTGGAGCTCGTGCTTAATGCTTAAACAACGCATCATTACAGCGCTGATCCTGCTGCCGGTCGCGCTGGGTGGTTTCTTCCTGCTCAACGGCGGGGATTTCGCTCTGTTCATCGGCTTCGTGGTGACCTTGGCGGCCTGGGAGTGGGCGCGCCTGGCCGGGCTGATGGCTCAGCCGCTGCGCATTGCCTATGCCGCTGTCGTCGCCGGTGCGCTGATGCTGCTCTACCTGATGCCTGACCTAGCGCCGTGGGTGCTTGGTGCGTCGGTCATCTGGTGGGGCATGGCTACCTGGTTGGTGCTGACCTATCCGCGCAGCAGTGAGCTGTGGGTCAGTGCTGCCTGCCGTCTGCTGATCGGTCTGCTGATCCTGCTACCTGCCTGGCAAGGGCTGGTGCTGCTCAAGCATTGGCCGCTGGGTAATTGGCTTATCCTCTCTGTGATGGTGCTGGTGTGGGCGGCCGATATCGGCGCGTACTTCTCGGGCCGTGCTTTCGGCAAGCGCAAGCTGGCTCCGCAAGTCAGCCCGGGTAAAAGCTGGGAAGGTGTCTATGGCGGCCTGGCGGTCAGCCTGGTGATTACGCTTGCGGTCGGCATCACTCGCGATTGGGGCGTCGGCCAGATTCTGCTGGGGCTCGTGGGGGCTGCGCTGGTGGTCATGTCATCGGTGATTGGTGACCTGACCGAGAGCATGTTCAAGCGCCGCTCCGGTATCAAGGACAGTAGCAACCTGCTGCCCGGCCATGGCGGGGTGCTCGACCGCATCGACAGCCTGACCGCGGCCATCCCGGTTTTCGCGGTATTGCTGTGGGCTGCCGAATGGGGTGTGATGTGACAGCGGTACAGCGCATTACAGTCCTGGGCGCCACCGGCTCCATCGGCCTCAGTACCTTGGATGTGATCGCCCGCCATCCCGAGCGCTACCAGGTATATGCATTGAGCGGCTATACGCGCATCGATCAGCTGCTGGCCCTGTGCGTGCTGCATTGCCCTGCCTATGCCGTGGTGCCCAACGGCGAAGCCGCCGTGCGCTTGCGTGAGGGCCTGGCGGCTGCGGGCTGCGCCACCGAGGTGCTTGAAGGGGAGGCGGGTCTGTGTGAGGTTGCGGCCGCCCCTGAAGTGGATGCGGTGATGGCTGCCATTGTCGGCGCTGCTGGCTTGCGCCCGACACTGGCCGCCGTCGAGGCGGGCAAGAAGGTGCTGCTGGCCAACAAGGAGGCGCTGGTGATGTCCGGCGCGCTGTTCATGGAGGCTGTGCGCCGCAGTGGTGCGGTGCTGCTGCCGATCGACAGCGAGCACAATGCCATCTTCCAGTGCCTGCCGGGTGACTATGACCGTGGTCTGAGCCAGGTGGGTGTCCGTCGCATTCTGCTGACTGCCTCGGGCGGGCCGTTTCGCGAGACGCCTCAGGCTGACTTGGCCGATGTCACGCCGGAGCAGGCTTGTGCCCACCCGAACTGGTCCATGGGGCGCAAGATTTCGGTCGATTCGGCCAGCATGATGAACAAGGGCCTGGAACTGATCGAGGCTTGCTGGTTGTTCGATGCGGCGCCGGACAAGGTCGAAGTGGTGGTGCACCCGCAGAGCGTTATCCATTCCCTGGTGGACTACGTTGACGGTTCGGTGCTGGCCCAGTTGGGTAACCCGGATATGCGTACACCCATTGCCAACGCCCTTGCCTGGCCGGAGCGGATCGATTCCGGTGTGGCCCCGCTGGATCTGTTCGCGATTGCTCGCCTGGATTTCCAGGCCCCCGACGAACTGCGCTTTCCCTGCCTGCGCCTGGCACGGCAGGCGGCCGAGGCGGGCAACAGCGCGCCAGCGGTACTCAATGCGGCCAACGAAGTTGCGGTCGAGGCATTTCTTGAGCGGCGTATCCGCTTCCCGGAGATCGCGGGTATGATCGAACAGGTACTGGCTCAGGAACCCGTGGTGCCTGTGCCTTCGCTGGATGCGGTGTTTGCTGCCGATCAGCGCGCCCGAGAGTTGTCCCGCGAGTGGTTGAGGCGCCACGGCCGCTGATGCTGCCCGGCCCAGAAGATGTGCGAGAAGTCGTTCCGCTGAACGTCATTCGGAGAAAGACATGACTGCGCTGTACATGATTATCGGCACCCTGGTGGCCTTGGGTGTACTGGTCACTTTCCACGAATTCGGCCACTTCTGGGTGGCCCGGCGTTGCGGTGTCAAGGTGCTGCGCTTTTCCGTGGGCTTCGGCCCCGGGCTGTTGCGCTGGCATGACCGCCACGGTACCGAGTTCGTGGTGGCGGCTATTCCTTTGGGTGGTTACGTCAAGATGCTCGACGAGCGTGAAGGCGAAGTACCGCTAGCGCTGGCCGACCAGTCCTTCAATCGCAAATCGGTTCGCCAGCGCATCGCCATCGTCGCCGCCGGTCCGATAGCCAACTTCCTGCTGGCCATCGTTTTCTTCTGGTTGCTGGCGATGCTCGGTACCCAACAGATCCGTCCGGTCATCGGTGCGGTAGAGCCTGGCAGCCTGGCAGCATCGGCTGGCCTGGTTGCCGGCCAGGAAATTGTTTCCATCGATGGCAAGGCGACCAGTGGCTGGTCGGCCGTCAATCTGCAATTGGTTCGTCGCCTGGGCGAAAGCGGAACATTGCAGGTTGGCGTGCGCGATGAGGGCTCAAGCGCTGAACGTCAGTTGCAGGTCAAGCTCGACAGCTGGCTCAAAGGTGCAGACGAGCCTGATCCGATTCAGTCGCTTGGGCTGCGGCCATGGCGCCCGGTAGTGGCGCCCGTGCTGGCCGAGATCGATCCCAAAGGGCCAGCGGCGGCTGCCGGTCTGAAAACCGGTGACAGGCTGTTGAGTATCGATGGGTTGGCCTTGAGTGACTGGCAGCAGGTTGTCGATAGCGTGCGCGCCCGCCCTGAAGCCAGGGTCGTGGTGCGTATCGAGCGCGACGGTACGGCGCTGGATGTACCGGTAACACTGGCTCGAAAAGGTGAGGGCGAGGCTGCCGGTGGTTACCTGGGGGCCGGGGTGAAAAGCGGCGAGTGGCCTGCCGGCATGCTTCGTGAGGTCAGCTATGGTCCGCTGGACGCGGTAGGCGAGGGCCTTTCCCGGACGTGGAACATGAGCGTTCTGACCCTCGAATCCCTGAAGAAAATGCTGTTCGGTGAGCTCTCGGTAAAAAACTTGAGCGGACCGATAACCATTGCTAAAGTGGCGGGCGCTTCAGCCCAGTCCGGCGTGGGGGATTTCCTGAATTTCCTTGCCTACCTGAGCATTAGCCTGGGGGTTCTTAACCTGCTGCCCATTCCAGTGTTGGATGGGGGGCATTTGCTGTTTTACCTGGTCGAGTGGGCGCGCGGTCGTCCATTGTCGGATCGGGTTCAAGGTTGGGGGGTCCAGATCGGTATCAGTTTGGTCATAGGGGTGATGTTGCTCGCCCTGATCAACGATCTGGGTCGACTATAAAAGCTTCGCATTGCAAACCTGCCGCCATTTGCGGCAGGTTGTTTATTGCCAGTTGGAATAAAAGGACTTCATGAAACGTCTGCTGCTAACTGCGGTCCTCTCCGCATTGATGATCGCTGAAGTTCACGCCGAGTCCTTCACCATCTCCGATATTCGTGTCAACGGCCTGCAGCGGGTATCCGCCGGCAGCGTTTTCGGTGCCTTGCCCCTGAACGTGGGCGATCAGGCCGATGATCGGCGCCTGGTGGAGTCGACCCGCTCGCTGTTCAAGACCGGCTTCTTCCAGGATATCCAGCTGAACCGCGACGGCGATGTCCTGATCATCAACGTGGTCGAGCGCCCGTCGGTGTCGAGCATCGAGATCGAAGGCAACAAGGCGATCAGCACCGAAGACCTGATGAAGGGCCTGAAACAGTCGGGCCTGGCCGAAGGCGAGATCTTCCAGCGTGCCACCCTCGAAGGCGTGCGTAACGAACTGCAGCGCCAGTACGTGGCCCAGGGCCGCTACTCGGCCGAGGTCGATGCCGAGGTGGTGCCGCAACCGCGCAACCGGGTTGCCCTGAAGATCAAGATCAACGAAGGCACCGTCGCTGCCATCCAGCACATCAACGTCGTCGGCAACACCGTGTTCGACGATGAAGAGCTGGCGCAGCTGTTCGAGCTCAAGACCACCAACTGGCTGTCGTTCTTCAAGAATGACGACAAGTACGCCCGCGAGAAACTCTCCGGTGACCTGGAGCGCCTGCGTTCCTACTACCTGGACCGCGGCTACATCAACATGGACATCGCTTCCACCCAGGTGTCGATCACCCCGGACAAGAAGCACGTCTACATCACCGTCAACGTCAACGAAGGCGAAAAGTACACCGTTCGTGACGTGAAGCTGTCGGGTGACCTGAAGGTGCCGGAAGACCAGGTCAAGTCGCTCCTGCTGGTGCAGCCGGGCCAGGTGTTCTCGCGCAAGGTGATGACCACCACGTCCGAGCTGATCACCCGCCGTTTGGGTAACGAAGGTTATACCTTCGCCAACGTCAACGGCGTGCCACAGCCCAATGACGAAGACCACACCGTCGACATCATGTTCGTGGTCGACCCGGGCAAGCGTGCCTACGTCAACCGTATCAACTACCGCGGCAACACCAAGACCGAAGACGAAGTGCTGCGCCGCGAAATGCGCCAGATGGAAGGCGGCTGGGCTTCGACCTACCTGATCGACCAGTCCAAGACCCGCCTGGAGCGCCTCGGCTTCTTCAAGGAAGTCAACGTCGAGACCCCGCCAGTGCCGGGCACCGACGACCAGGTCGACGTCAACTACAGCGTTGAAGAGCAGGCATCCGGCTCGATCACCGCCAGCGTGGGCTTCGCCCAGAGCGCCGGCCTGATCCTGGGCGGTTCGATCAGCCAGACCAACTTCCTCGGTACCGGTAACAAGGTTTCCATCGGTCTGACCCGTTCGGAATACCAGACCCGCTACAACTTCGGTTTCGTTGACCCCTACTTCACTGCCGACGGCGTCAGCCTGGGTTACAACGCGTTCTACCGCAGCACCGACTACGACGACCTTGACGTTGACGTGGCCAGCTATGCGGTCGACAGCCTGGGTGCAGGCGTCAGCCTTGGCTACCCGATCAGTGAAACCTCGCGTCTGACTTACGGCCTCAGCGTGCAGCAGGACAAAATCAAGACCGGTCGTTATACCGTTGACGAGATCTTCGACTTCCTCGATCAAGAGGGTGATAACTTCCTGAACTTCAAGGCGTCGATCGGTTGGTCCGAGTCGACCTTGAACAAGGGCGTGCTGGCAACCCGTGGTCACTCCCAGAGCCTGACCCTGGAATCGACGATTCCGGGTAGCGATCTGTCGTTCTACAAGCTTGATTACCGCGGCCAGCTGTTCAAGCCGATCAACAACGAGTACACCCTGCGTCTGCATACCGAACTGGGCTATGGTGATGGTTACGGTGGTACTTCGGGCCTGCCGTTCTACGAGAACTACTATGCGGGTGGCTTCAACTCCGTTCGCGGCTTCAAGGACAGCAGCCTGGGCCCACGTAGTACGCCCAGCACAGGTGCAGCTAACAGGCCCGGCACTGAGTTGGACCCGGACCAAGACCCACTGCCGTTCGGTGGCAACGTCCTGGTGCAAGGTGGCGTAGAGCTGTTGTTCCCGCTGCCGTTCGTGAAGGACCAGCGTTCGCTGCGCACCTCCGTGTTCTGGGATGTGGGTAACGTGTTCGACACCAATTGCGGTTCCAAGCCTGACTGCGCCAAGGTCGGTTTCTCGGACATGGCCAGCTCCGTGGGCCTGGGTGTGACCTGGATCACCGCGCTGGGCCCGTTGAGCTTCAGCCTGGCAATGCCGGTCAAAAAGCCGGACGATGCCGATACCCAGGTGTTCCAATTCTCTCTGGGCCAGACCTTCTAAGGTCGGCCCTTGCTTAACGACAACGGTTTATCCAGGAGTGCATCGTGCGTAAGTTGACTCAACTGGCCGTACTGGCCGCGGCGCTGGTCGCCACCCCGGCTTTCGCCGAAATGAAGGTCGCTGTGCTGAACTATCAGATGGCGTTGCTTGAATCCGATGCCGCCAAGAAGTACGCGGTGGATGCCGAGAAGAAGTTCGGCCCGCAGTTGACCAAGCTCAAGACCCTGGAAAGCAGCGCCAAAGGCATTCAGGACCGCTTGATCAAAGGCGGTGACAAGATGGCCCAGCCGGAGCGTGAGCGCCTGGAGCTTGAGTTCAAGCAAAAGGCCCGTGACTTCCAGTTCCAGTCCAAGGAGCTGAATGAGGCCAAGGCGGTTGCTGACCGCGACATGCTCAAGCAGCTCAAGCCCAAGCTCGACGGCGCTGTCGAGGAAGTGATCAAGAAAGGCGGTTACGACCTGGTCCTCGAGCGCGGCGCGGTCATTGATGTCAAGCCTCAGTACGACATCACCCGCCAAGTCATCGAGCGTATGAACCAAGCCCGTTGATATGACCGTGACCATGACGCTCGGCCAGTTGGCCGAGGCCCTAGGGGCCACTCTCAAAGGCTCCGAGGCGCTGCAGATCACCGGGCTGGCTACCTTGCAGGAGGCTGGCCCCGGTCAGTTGAGCTTTCTCGCCAACAAGCAGTACCGCAAATACCTGGATAACTGCCAGGCTGCAGCGGTGCTGCTGCAGGCTGCAGATGCCGAAGGCTTTGCCGGCAATGCGCTGATCGTGGCGGACCCGTACCTGGCCTACGCGCGCATTTCCCACCTGTTCGATCCCAAGCCCAAGGCTGTAGCGGGAATTCATCCCAGCGCCGTGGTTGCCGAGGATGCGCAGGTGGATGCCAGTGCCAGCATTGGGCCGTTCGTGGTCATCGAGAGTGGCGCACGCATTGGCGCCAACGTCAGCATCGGTGCGCATTGCGTGATCGGCGCCCGTTGTGTGGTTGGTGAGGGTGGCTGGCTGGCACCGCGGGTCACGCTGTATCACGACGTGACCATAGGCAAGCGCGTGGTCATCCAGTCTGGCGCGGTGATCGGTGGTGAGGGCTTCGGCTTTGCCAACGAGAAGGGCGTATGGCGCAAGATCGCCCAGATCGGCGGTGTCACCATAGGTGATGACGTCGAAATCGGTGTGAACACCGCTGTCGACCGGGGCGCGTTGTCCGACACGCGGATCGCCGACGGCGTCAAGCTCGACAACCAGATCCAGATCGCTCACAACGTGCAGATCGGTGAGCACACGGCCATGGCTGCCTGCGTCGGGATTTCCGGCAGCACGCGCATTGGCAAACACTGCACCATTGCCGGTGGCGTCGGCATGGTGGGGCACATTGATGTCTGCGACAACGTATTCGTTTCCGGGATGACCATGGTCACCCGTTCGATCACCGAACCGGGTGCGTATTCTTCCGGCACTGCCATGCAGCCACTGGCTGACTGGCGCAAGAGCGCTGCGCGTATCCGCCAGCTGGATGACATGTCCAAACGTCTCCAGCAGCTGGAAAAACGTGTCGATACCGTGACCTCAGGTGGCCAGCCGACATCAGAAGGCTGATACCATTTCCTGAGCAAGAGTGAACAGTCGCTAGCTGGCTCCTCTTTGGATTGCAAAAGGAGCGTGTGGTCAGCACCTGCGCTCCCTATTCTTATTACAGGCTTCCCCCCGAAATGATGGACATCAACGAGATTCGCGAATACCTGCCTCACCGTTACCCTTTCCTGTTGGTGGATCGTGTAACGGATCTGGACTTCGAGGCCCAGAGCATTCGTGCCTACAAGAATGTCAGCATCAACGAGCCGTTCTTCAACGGGCATTTCCCGGAACACCCGGTGATGCCAGGCGTGCTGATCATCGAGGCCATGGCACAGGCTGCAGGCATTCTCGGTTTCAAGATGCTCGATGCCAAGCCGGCCGACGGCACGCTCTATTACTTCGTCGGTTCCGACAAGCTGCGTTTCCGTCAGCCCGTCCTGCCCGGCGACCAGCTGGTGCTGGAGGCCAAGTTCATCGGCCGTAAGAAGACCATCTGGAAG
The DNA here is from genome assembly GCF_977070485.1 of Lelliottia jeotgali. Classification (NCBI taxonomy): domain Bacteria; kingdom Pseudomonadati; phylum Pseudomonadota; class Gammaproteobacteria; order Enterobacterales; family Enterobacteriaceae; genus Lelliottia; species Lelliottia jeotgali. Next base: position 58,763 of record NZ_CDRVFO010000009.1, on the reverse strand, counting down.
TTCGAGTGCCGGGCACTGGTCGATGGTAAGCCAGTGTGCTCGGCTGAGATCACCTGTGCGGAACGCGAGCTATGAATTCGATTGATCCGCGGGCGATCATCGATCCGTCGGCCAAACTGGCCGATGGCGTCGAGGTGGGCCCGTGGTCGATCGTTGGTCCTGATGTTGAAATCGGGGAGGGTACCGTCATTGGTCCTCACGTGGTGCTCAAGGGCCCAACCCGGATCGGCAAGCACAATCGCATCTACCAGTTTTCCTCGATCGGCGAAGACACCCCGGACCTGAAGTACAAAGGTGAACCAACGCGGCTGGTGATCGGTGACCACAACGTGATTCGCGAGGGTGTGACCATTCACCGTGGCACGGTTCAGGATCGCGCTGAAACCACGCTGGGTGACCACAACCTGATCATGGCCTACGCCCACATCGGCCATGACAGTGTCATCGGTAACCATTGCATCCTGGTGAACAACACTGCGCTGGCCGGGCATGTGCATGTGGGTGACTGGGCGATCCTGTCCGGTTTCACCCTGGTGCACCAGTACTGCCACATCGGCGCGCATGCCTTCTCCGGCATGGGCACGGCGATCGGCAAGGATGTTCCGGCATTCGTCACGGTATTTGGCAGCCCCGCCGAAGCCCGCAGCATGAACTTCGAAGGCATGCGCCGTCGCGGTTTCAGCGACGAGGTTATCCATGCCCTGCGTCGTTCCTACAAGATCGTCTACCGCCAGGGCCTGACCGTTGAAGAAGCGGTCAAAGAGCTGGATGAGTTGGCAGGCAAACATCCAGAGGTCGACTTGTTCCGTCAGTCGATCGTGAATTCTGCTCGCGGCATTACCCGCTGACATGGCGCAACTTTGCGTAGCCCTGGTCGCGGGTGAGGCCAGCGGCGATATTCTCGGTTCCGGTCTGATGCGCGCCTTGAAGGCGCGTCATCCACAGGTGCGTTTCATCGGCGTCGGCGGCCCACTGATGGAAGCCGAGGGCATGCAGTCGTATTTCCCGATGGAACGTCTGGCGGTAATGGGCCTGGTCGAAGTCCTTGGGCGCCTGCGCGAGCTGCTCAAGCGGCGCAAGGCACTGATCCAGACCTTGATCGCCGAGAAGCCCGATGTGTTCATTGGCATCGACGCACCTGACTTCACCCTCAATATCGAATTGAAGCTGCGCCAAGCCGGTATCAAGACCGTGCATTACGTCAGCCCGTCAGTCTGGGCATGGCGGCAGAAGCGGGTACTAAAGATTCGTGAAGGCTGCGATCTGATGCTGACGCTGCTGCCATTCGAAGCACGCTTCTATGAAGAGCAGGGTGTGCCGGTAAGGTTCGTCGGCCATCCGTTGGCCGATACCATACCGTTGGCTGCGGATCGGCAGGCTGCGCGCATGGCGCTGGGGCTTGATGCAGGGCCGGTGGTTGCCCTGATGCCTGGCAGCCGTGGCGGGGAAGTCGGGCGCCTGGGTGCGTTGTTCCTGGATGCGGCGCAGCGCTTGGTCGAACTGATACCCGGTGTGCACTTTGTATTGCCATGCGCCAATGGAGCGCGGCGGGCACAGCTCGAACAGATGCTTGAAGGTCGTGAATTGCCTCTGACGCTGCTTGATGGCCAGTCGCATCAGGCGCTGGCTGCCTGTGATGCGGTGCTGATCGCGTCGGGTACCGCCACCCTGGAGGCCATGCTGTACAAGCGCCCCATGGTCGTTGCCTATCGCCTCGCGCCACTGACCTACTGGATTCTCAAGCGTCTGGTGAAAAGCCCCTACGTGTCGTTGCCCAACTTGCTCGCCCAGCGCGAGTTGGTGCCAGAGTTGCTGCAGGATGCCGCCACCAGCGAAGCCCTGGCGCAAACCCTTGCCCCCCTGGTGGCCGATGGCAGGCAGCAGACCGAACGCTTCGATGAGATTCACCGTACCCTGCGCCGCGACGCCTCCAACCAGGCAGCCGACGCGGTGCTGGCTTTGCTCAAGGACCGCTGACATGCAGATAGGACTGGATTTCAACCTGGTCGAGGACCTGGTTGCCGGTGTCGACGAAGTCGGGCGAGGCCCGCTGTGCGGGGCGGTCGTGACAGCGGCGGTGATTCTTGACCCGGCGCGGCCTATCCTCGGCCTCAACGACTCGAAGAAACTCACCGAAGCCAAGCGCGAAGCGCTGTTCGACGAGATCTGTGCCAAAGCCCTGAGCTTTTGCATCGCGCGCGCCGAGGTCGAGGAAATCGATCGGCTGAACATTCTTCAGGCCACCATGCTGGCCATGCAGCGTGCAGTGGAGGGCTTGAGTGTCACACCCAAGCTTGCACTGATCGACGGTAACCGCTGCCCCAAACTGTCGGTGCCGGCTGCTCCGGTTATCAAGGGGGATAGTCAGGTGCCAGCCATCGCTGCAGCGTCGATCCTGGCCAAAGTGACCCGTGATCGCGAGATGAGCGCATTCGAGCTGATCTACCCGGGTTATGGGATGGGCGGGCACAAGGGGTATCCGACACCGGTACACCTTGAAGCTTTGGCCCGGCTCGGGCCCACGCCCATTCATCGGCGCTCCTTTGCGCCGGTACGTGCCGCCTGGGAAGCCCGCGAAGGCATTACCGATTCTCTGATCTAGCATGTCGGGGTCGCCTTGCGGCCCCAAAACCCCCTCGCTTTTACGCTACAATCCCGCCCTTGTCGTTCAGCACTGCTACAGGATCTTCCATGTCGGTTCCCTTCGTTCACCTGCGCGTCCACTCCGAATTCTCGCTGGTCGACGGTCTGGTGCGGATCAAACCGCTGGCCAAGGCGCTGGCCGGGATGAACATGCCTGCGGTGGCGATCACCGACCAGAGCAACATGTGCGCGTTGGTGAAGTTCTACAAGGCCGCCATGGGGGCGGGTATCAAGCCGATCTGCGGTGCTGACCTGTGGCTGGCCGGTGCCGACCCTGAAGCGCCGCTGTCGCGCATCTGCTTCCTGGCGATGAACCCCAAGGGTTACCGTAACCTTACCGAGCTGATCTCCCGGGGCTGGACTGACGGCCAACGCAATGGTCTGGTCATTCTGCAGCGTGAGTGGATCGCCCCGGCTAGCGAAGGTCTGATTGCCCTGTCCGCAGGCAAAGAGGGCGATATCGGCATGGCCCTGATGGCCGGCCGGACGACTGAGGCCGAGGCGCTGCTGCACGACTGGATGGGCATGTTCCCCGAGCGTTTTTACGTCGAGGTGCAGCGTACCAATCGTGTCGGTGATGAAGAATACGTGCACGCTGCCGTGGCGCTGGCCGACAAGGTCGGCGCGCCGCTGGTGGCCACCAATGATGTGCGTTTTATCAAGCAGTCGGACTTCGACGCCCACGAAAGCCGCGTGTGCATCGGTGAAGGCTGGACCCTGGACGACCCACGTCGCCCGCGCATGTACAGCGACCAGCAGTACCTCAAAAGCGCGGATGAAATGGCCGAGCTGTTCAGCGATCTGCCCGACGCCATTGCCAACACCGTCGAAATCGCCAAACGCTGCAACATCCAGGTGCAGCTGGGCAAGTACTTCCTGCCCGATTTCCCGACGCCCAATGGCATGGGCATCGACGATTACTTGCGCCATGTCTCGCACGAAGGCCTGGAGGAGCGCCTGGCGGTGCTCTGGCCCAAGGAGACCACGCCCAATTACGAAGAGAAGCGCCAGGTCTACCTGGACCGCTTGAAGTTCGAGCTGGACATCATCATCCAGATGGGTTTCCCGGGTTACTTCCTGATCGTTATGGACTTCATCAAGTGGGCCAAGAACAACGGCGTGCCGGTAGGCCCGGGCCGTGGTTCGGGTGCCGGCTCGCTGGTGGCCTACGTACTTAAGATCACCGACCTCGATCCTCTGGCCTACGACCTGCTGTTCGAACGTTTCCTCAACCCTGAACGTGTTTCCATGCCCGACTTCGACGTCGACTTCTGCATGGATGGCCGCGACCGGGTGATCGACTACGTGGCCGACGCCTACGGGCGCAATGCGGTCAGCCAGATCATCACCTTCGGTACCATGGCCGCCAAGGCGGTGGTACGCGACGTGGCGCGGGTGCAGGGCAAGTCCTACGGCCTGGCTGATCGTTTGTCGAAGATGATCCCGTTCGAAGTGGGCATGACCCTGGAGAAGGCGTATGAGCAGGAAGAGATCCTGCGCGACTTCCTCAAGGGCGACGAAGACGCCCGCGAAATCTGGGACATGGCGCTCAAGCTAGAAGGTGTCACCCGTGGTACCGGCAAGCACGCCGGTGGTGTGGTAATCGCCCCGACCAAGCTCACCGATTTCTCGCCGATCGCCTGTGATGAAGAGGGCGGCGGCCTGGTGACCCAGTTCGACAAGGACGATGTCGAGGCCGCCGGCCTGGTCAAGTTCGACTTCCTTGGCCTGCGGACCCTGACCATCATCAAGTGGGCGATGGAGACGATCAACCGCGAGCAGGCCAAGAACAACCTGCCCGACGTCAACATCGACTTCATCCCGCTGGACGATCGCAAGACCTACGAGTTGCTGCAGAAGGCCGAAACCACGGCGGTATTCCAGCTCGAATCGCGCGGCATGAAGGAGCTGATCAAAAAGCTCAAGCCCGACTGCCTGGAAGACCTTATCGCACTGGTGGCATTGTTCCGCCCAGGCCCCCTGCAATCGGGCATGGTGGACGACTTCATCAACCGCAAGCACGGCCGCGCCGAACTTGCCTACCCGCACTCGGACTACCAGTACGAAGGCCTCAAGCCTGTTCTTGCGCCGACCTACGGCATCATCCTGTATCAGGAGCAGGTGATGCAGATTGCCCAGGTCATGGCGGGGTACACCCTCGGCGGCGCCGACATGCTGCGTCGCGCCATGGGTAAGAAAAAGCCTGAGGAAATGGCCAAGCAGCGCGGCGGTTTCATCGAGGGTTGCGTCGCCAACAACATTGATGCAGACCTCGCCGGCAACATCTTCGACCTGGTGGAAAAGTTTGCCGGTTACGGCTTCAACAAGTCCCACTCGGCGGCCTACGGTCTGGTGTCTTACCAGACCGCCTGGCTCAAGACTCATTATCCGGCGCCGTTCATGGCCGCGGTCCTCTCGGCGGACATGCACAACACCGACAAGGTGGTGGTGCTGATCGAAGAAGTGCGCAGCATGAAGCTGCGCCTCGATGCGCCCGACGTGAATGCCTCGGAGTTCAAGTTCACGGTCAATGACGACGGCCGCATCATCTATGGCCTAGGCGCCATCAAAGGCGTGGGTGAAGGCCCGGTGGAGGCCATTGTCGAGGCACGCGACCAGGGTGGCCCATTCAAGGATCTTTTCGACTTCTGTGAGCGGGTCGACCTCAAGCGGGTGAACAAACGCACACTTGATGCGCTGATCCGCAGTGGCGCACTGGACCGCCTGGGCCCGCACTTTCATGATGAGATCAAGGCCTACCACGCCAGTATCGACATTAATCGCGCGACCTTGCTGTCTGCCCTCGAAGAAGCGATCAAGGCCGCTGAGCAGACCGCGCGCACTGCAGACAGCGGTCACGTCGACCTGTTCGGCGGGCTGTTCGTCGAGGAGGACTCCGATGTCTACGCCAACCACCGCAAGGTGCGTGAACTGACGCTCAAGGAGCGTCTGAAGGGCGAAAAGGATACCCTTGGCGTATATCTCACCGGCCACCCGATCGATGAATATGAAGGGGAAATCCGTCGTTTCGCCCGCCAGCGCATCATCGATCTGAAACCCTCCCGCGAGACGCAGACTATCGCCGGCATGATCATTGCGATGCGGGTGATGAAGAACAAGAAGGGCGACAAGATGGGCTTTGTCACCCTCGATGACCGCTCCGGGCGCATCGAAGCGTCGCTGTTCGCCGATGCCTTCATGGGGGCTCAGGCGTTGTTGCAGAACGATGCCATGGTCGTGGTTGAGGGTGAGGTCAGCAATGACGACTTCTCCGGTGGCCTGCGCCTGCGCGTCAAGCAGGTGATGACCATGGAAGATGCCCGTACCAAGCTGGCCGAGAGCCTGCGCCTGAAGATCACCCACGATGCCCTCAAGGGCGACCGCCTGAACTGGCTGGGCGAGCTGATCACCCGCCATCGCGGTGGTTGCCCGATCACCCTCGAATACACCGGCAGCGACGCCAAGGCGATGCTGCAGTTCGGCGACCAGTGGTCGATCGACCCGGCCGATGGCTTGATTCAGGCGCTGCGTGACCAGTTCGGGCGTGAGAACGTCTTCCTGCAATATCGTTGAACCGACGAAATTTAATCTCGACCTGAATGCGCCTGATCCCTTAAGGTAGGGCGCCAAACGGATCAACCGGCCGGCCGCCTGGCCGTAGACCCAAGACGGATGACTATGAACCCGAATTTTCTCGATTTCGAACAGCCGATTGCCGACCTGCAAGCCAAGATCGAAGGGCTGCGTTTGGTGGGTAACGACAACTCGCTGAACATCAGCGATGAAATTGCCCGTCTGCAGGACAAGAGCAACACCTTGACCGAAAGCATCTTCGGCAACCTGACCAGCTGGCAGATCGCCCGCCTGGCCCGTCACCCGCGTCGTCCGTACACCCTGGACTACCTGGAGCACATCTTCACCGAGTTCGAAGAGCTGCACGGCGACCGTCACTTCTCTGACGATGCTGCCATCGTCGGTGGTACCGCGCGCCTGGATGGCAAGCCGGTCATGGTCATCGGCCACCAGAAGGGTCGCGAAGTGCGCGAAAAGGTTCGCCGCAACTTCGGCATGCCGCGTCCTGAAGGCTACCGCAAGGCTTGCCGCCTGATGGAAATGGCCGAGCGCTTCAAGATGCCTATCCTGACCTTCATCGATACCCCGGGCGCATACCCAGGCATCGACGCAGAAGAACGCAACCAGAGCGAGGCGATCGCCTGGAACCTGCGTGTCATGGCACGCCTTAAGACCCCGATCATCGCCACCGTCATCGGTGAAGGTGGTTCCGGTGGTGCACTGGCTATCGGTGTGTGTGACCAGCTGAACATGCTGCAATACTCCACTTACTCGGTGATCTCGCCGGAAGGTTGCGCCTCGATCCTGTGGAAGACCGCAGACAAGGCCGCGGACGCTGCCGAAGCCATGGGTATCACCGCAGAGCGCCTGAAAAGCCTGAACATCGTCGACAAGGTCATCCAGGAACCGCTGGGCGGCGCCCACCGTGACCCGGCGCAGATGTCCGAAAGCATTCGCGCTGACCTGGTTCAGCAGCTGGACATGCTCGGCAAGCTCGATAATGACACGCTGCTGGCCCGTCGTTATGAGCGCTTGATGAGCTACGGTCTCTGATGCACCACTGGGGGCGCAAAGCGCCCCCAACGCTTTCAAGTCGCGTGGGGCTCAAATGATCAACCTCACTCCTTGGCTCAATGCCCCTGCCTGGTACATCGCCTTTTCCGGTGGCCTCGACTCCACCGTCCTCCTGCACTGGCTGGCCGACTACGCCCGCATCCACGCAACGCCGCCGCTCCATGCCATCCACATCCACCACGGCCTGCAACCTGCCGCCGATGCCTGGCCAGGCCATTGCACCGCGGTGTGTGAGCGGCTGGGCATCGAACTCACCGTCATCCACGTTCAGGTCCCTGCCGGGGCGAGCCTGGAGCAGGCTGCGCGCGATGCTCGGTATGCGGCATTCGAGACCGTTCTTGGCGCGGGCGACGTCCTTTTCACGGGGCAGCACTGTGATGACCAGGCCGAAACCTTGCTGTTCCGGCTTCTGCGCGGTGCCGGCCTGCGTGGCCTGGCCGCGATGCCGCAGCAGCGTCCGTTGGGTCGCGGCCACGTGGTCAGGCCGCTGCTTAACGTGTCTCGCGCGCAGTTGCATGAATATGCTCAAACCCATGGGCTGATCTGGGCCGAAGACCCGTCCAACGCAGATACGGCCTTCGCCCGCAATTTTTTGCGCGCAGAAGTGTTCCCGCTATTGCAGAAGCGTTGGCCGAAGGCCAGCCAGGCCCTGGCTCGTGGTGCCGATCATCTGGGGGAGGCGCTCGGTCTGCTCGATGAGCTGGCTCAGGCTGACCTGGCCGTGGCCCGGAAGGGGGCGCCTGCGATTTGGTCAGGGTTGGACTCCCTTGACCTCGCGAGCCTGGCGGCGCTGTCGCCAGCCCGCCAGCGCAATGCCCTGCAATATTGGTTGAGCCTGCGCACCCGTCTGCCCGACACCCGGCATTGGGCCGGTTGGGCGGCACTGCGAGATGCGGCAGTCGATTCCCAACCTGCCTGGCAACTGACCGACGGCAAGCTGGAGCGCAGCCACGGGCGGATCTGGTGGTTGTGTGGTGACTGGCTGCAGCCTGTCGGCGGGACGCTGCGCTGGGAGACGCCCGGTAGCCCGTTGCCATTGCCCGGGAACGGCAGCGTCAGCCAGCAGGGCGCCCCGGTAGGCGATTTGCGCATCGCCTACCGCAAGGGCGGGGAAGTGCTGGACATACCAGGCCGTGGCAAGCGCGACCTCAAACGCCTGCTCAACGAGTTGCAAGTCCCGCACTTCGTGCGACCGCGCCTACCACTGCTGTATCGTGGCGAGCGCTTGCTGGCAGTGGCCAATCTGCCGCGATTGGCGCAGGCCGATTGCCAGCTCCACTGGCAGCCTCCGACGAACGCGCAAGGTTTGAGCTGAAGGGTACATTCCGGTAGACTACCCTCCCTTCTTGATACAACTTCTGTGCGTTCCTCGGAAACACGGCAGTTGCCGATTACCACGCAGTTTTTTGCTGGGCTGATTCTGGAAATGACGAGCGAGCTCCATGCCGGGGATAACCTTGGTCTGTACAGACGCGGCAGTTTTTCGAGATGCACTGTGATTGACGCAGGTGATCGGGGGCTTCGGCCTTCCTTCGCTTTCTCCGGCGGCGCTGGCCGCCTTAACGCAGACTTCTAGGGTTTTTCATGACGCGCTACATATTCGTCACGGGCGGTGTTGTTTCTTCATTGGGGAAAGGCATTGCCTCGGCTTCCCTGGCGGCCATCCTGGAAGCGCGGGGGCTAAAGGTCACCATGCTCAAGCTGGATCCGTACATCAACGTCGATCCTGGCACCATGAGTCCGTTCCAGCACGGTGAAGTATTCGTCACCCACGACGGCGCCGAGACCGACCTCGACCTGGGCCACTACGAGCGGTTCATCCGCACGACCATGACCCAGAACAACAACTTCACCACCGGCCGCATCTACGAGCACGTACTGCGCAAAGAGCGTCGTGGTGATTACCTGGGCGCGACCATTCAGGTCATCCCGCACATCACGGACGAGATCAAGCGTCGCATCATCAAGGGCGCCGGCGATGCCGATGTGGCCCTGGTGGAAATCGGTGGTACCGTGGGCGACATCGAGTCGCAGCCGTTCCTCGAGGCGATCCGCCAGTTGCGTTTCGAAGTCGGCGCCAAGCGCGCGATGCTGATGCACCTGACGCTGGTGCCGTACATCGCCACCGCTGGCGAGACCAAGACCAAGCCGACTCAGCACTCGGTCAAGGAACTGCGCTCCATCGGCCTGCAGCCTGACGTGCTGGTCTGCCGCTCCGACCACCCGATCGATAGCTCGTCGCGCCGCAAGATCGCTCAATTCACCAACGTTGAAGAGCGTGCGGTGATTGCCCTTGAAGACGCCGACACCATCTACAAGATCCCAGGCATTCTGCATGCCCAGGGCCTGGACGATTTCGTCGTCGAGCGCTTCGGCCTGCAGTGCAACAGCGCCGACCTGTCCGAATGGGACAAGGTAGTCGACGCCAAGCTCAATCCTGAGCACGAAGTGACCATCGCCATGGTCGGCAAATACATGGAGCTGCTGGATGCGTACAAGTCGCTGATCGAAGCGATGAGCCATGCCGGCATCACCAACCGCACCAAGGTCAACCTGCGTTACATCGATTCTGAAGATATCGAAAACCAGGGCACCAGCCTGCTCGAAGGCGCAGACGCCATTCTGGTACCGGGCGGTTTCGGCCTGCGTGGCGTAGAAGGCAAGATCACCGCGGTGCAGTATGCCCGTGAGAACAAGGTGCCATACCTGGGTATCTGCCTGGGCATGCAAGTTGCCGTGATCGAATTCGCCCGCAATGTGATGGGCTGGAAAGACGCCAACTCCACCGAGTTCGATCGCAACAGCGGCCACCCGGTCGTTGGCCTGATCACCGAGTGGGCCGATGCCACTGGCGCTGTCGAGACCCGTACCGAAGCCTCCGACCTGGGGGGCACCATGCGTCTGGGCGCGCAGGATTGCCAACTGGCTGCCGGCTCCAAGGTGCATGACTGCTATGGCAAGGACGTGATCACCGAGCGTCATCGCCATCGCTACGAAGTGAACAACAACCTGCTGCCGCAACTGGTCGATGCCGGCCTGGTGGTATCCGGTCGTTCCGAAGACGGTGCCCTGGTTGAAGTGGTCGAGTCCAAGGACCACCCGTGGTTCGTCGCCTGCCAGTTCCACCCCGAGTTCACCTCGACCCCGCGTGATGGTCACCCGCTGTTCAGTGGCTTCGTCAAGGCTGCTCTGGCGCAGAAGAACAAGGCCTGAGCTCAGGCTTTGTGAGTTTTCCGACGGTATAAACCGCGCAAAGCTCATTTCTCGGGTAAAGTACCGTCCGTTCTGCCCCTGACCCGCCGGTCAGGGGCTGCTTCTGCCAGGCCTGCCTGCTGCATCTACGCCTGGTGCAAGGCAAGAATTTCCTAAAGCTGCGTTGTTTTCGTCAATTCTGGAGTGCTTACAACAATGGCAAAAATCGTCGACATCAAAGGTCGTGAAGTTCTCGATTCGCGTGGCAACCCCACCGTGGAAGCCGATGTACTGCTCGACAACGGCATCATCGGCAGCGCTTGCGCGCCGTCCGGTGCTTCCACCGGCTCGCGCGAAGCGCTGGAGCTGCGTGATGGCGACAAGAGCCGTTACATGGGCAAGGGCGTGCTGAAAGCTGTTGGCAACATCAATGGCCCGATCCGTGACCTGCTGCTGGGCAAGGACCCTTCCGACCAGAAGGCCCTGGACCGCGCCATGATCGAACTGGACGGTACCGAGAACAAGGCCAAGCTGGGCGCCAACGCCATCCTGGCTGTTTCCCTGGCTGCTGCCAAGGCTGCTGCCCAGGACCAGGACCTGCCGCTGTACGCGCACATCGCCAACCTGAACGGCACCCCAGGTCAGTACTCGATGCCGGTTCCGATGATGAACATCATCAACGGTGGCGAGCACGCCGATAACAACGTCGACATCCAGGAGTTCATGGTGCAGCCGGTTGGCGCCAAGACCTTCTCCGATGGCCTGCGCATGGGCACCGAGATCTTCCATCACCTCAAGGCTGTGCTCAAGGCCCGTGGCCTGAACACTGCCGTGGGTGACGAAGGTGGCTTCGCGCCGAACCTGGCTTCCAACGAAGACGCCCTGGGCGCCATCGCTGAAGCCGTGGAAAAAGCCGGCTACAAACTGGGTACAGACGTGACCCTGGCCCTCGATTGCGCGGCCTCCGAATTCTACGAAGACGGCAAGTACAACCTGTCCGGCGAAGGCAAGTCGTTCGACGCCGAAGGTTTTGCCGACTACCTGAAAGGCCTCACCGAGCGCTTCCCGATCATCTCGATCGAAGACGGTCTGGATGAGTCCGACTGGGCTGGCTGGAAGATCCTCACCGACAAGATCGGCGAAAAGGTGCAACTGGTCGGCGACGACCTGTTCGTGACCAACACCAAGATCCTCAAGGAAGGCATCGAGAAGGGCATCGGTAACTCGATCCTGATCAAGTTCAACCAGATCGGCTCGCTGACCGAAACCCTGGAAGCCATCCAGATGGCCAAGGCCGCTGGCTACACCGCAGTGATCTCGCACCGCTCCGGTGAAACCGAAGACTCGACCATTGCCGACCTGGCTGTGGGTACTGCCGCTGGCCAGATCAAGACCGGCTCGCTGTGCCGTTCCGACCGCGTCTCCAAGTACAACCAGTTGCTGCGCATCGAAGAACAACTGGGCGCCAAAGCGGTTTACCGCGGTCGTGCTGAGTTTCGCGGCTAAGCAAGAGATGGTAAAAAGACAGCAGCCGAAGCTGTCGGAACTTTCTTACTGAAATTTCTGACACATGATGCGGGTTTCTGTCGACGAAGCCTGGCCTCGGCCAGGCTTCGTGCTATTTGAGGTCTGCCTATTCGCGGCGGTCTTTTTAACCTGGATACCTTGATGCGCAGTCCCTATTGGTTGTTCCTTGTCCTGCTCCTGCTGCTTGGTGGCCTGCAGTACCGCCTGTGGGTGGGTAACGGCAGCCTGGCGCAAGTGGCTGAGCTCAAGCAGCAGATCGACGAGCAGCATGCCGAGAACGAGCGGCTGCTGGAGCGTAACCGCGTGCTCTATGCCGAGGTCCTAGAATTGAAAAAAGGTATGGAGACCGTTGAAGAACGGGCTCGTCACGAATTGGGGATGGTCAAAGAGGGCGAAACCCTCTTCCAGCTGCCGCAAAAATGATCAAAACCCTGCCGGCCTTCTGGGCCGTGATTCCTGCTGCGGGCGTAGGTGCCCGCATGGCTGCCGACCGCCCGAAGCAGTATCTGCAATTGGGTGGGCAGACCCTTCTCGAGCATAGCCTCGACTGTTTTCTCGGCCATCCGACGCTCAAGGGTGTTGTGGTCAGCATTGCTGCGGATGATCCTTACTGGCCGGGCTTGCGCTGCGCCAGCGATCCCCGCATCCAGCGTGCGTCAGGTGGGCGTGAACGCGCCGACTCGGTGCTCAATGCCCTGTTGCTGTTGCATGCCCAAGGTGCGGCGGACACTGACTGGGTGTTGGTGCACGATGCGGCGCGGCCGAACCTGGCTCGTGCGGATCTTGACCGTTTGTTGTCGGAATTGGCTGATGACCCGGTAGGTGGGCTGCTGGCGGTCCCTGCGCGAGACACGCTAAAGCGCGCCGATGCCAATGGGCGGGTCAGTGCTACTGTGGATCGCAGCACCATCTGGCAGGCTTACACGCCGCAGATGTTCCGCCTTGGGGCTTTGCATCGGGCCTTGGCCGAGTGCCTGGTGTCCGACGTGGTAGTCACCGATGAAGCTTCGGCCATCGAATGGTCCGGCCAGGCGCCGCGGCTGATCGAAGGGCGCAGCGACAACATCAAGGTGACCCGCCCGGAAGACCTGGAGTGGCTGCGCCAGCGTTGGTCAGGGCGCCGTTGAGATTTCCGGGTCCGCTTCGCGGCCCAATCGCCGGCAAGCCGGCTCCCACAGGTTACCCCGCTGCTCTCAAGTTCAGCGCAAACCCAGTGGGAGCCGGCTTGCCGGCGATTGGGCCGCAAAGCGGACCCGCTAAACTGTCAGGCCATTCGGTACTCCGGCATCCCCGCTAACCCTTCCTTCAGATAATCCACCAGCCGCCGAACCTTGGGCGACAGATGCCGCTGCTGGGGATACAGCGCCCACACCGCGGTATTGGGCGGCTGATGCGCTTCCAGCAACGACACCAGTGCGCCGCTGTTTAGGTGTTCCAGTACGTAGTAATCCGGCAACTGGCATAGCCCCATTCCCAGTAAAGCGGCATCCAGCACTGCCTGGCCACTATTGCACCGCCAGTTGCCCTGCACCCGTTGGCTAATCTCGCGCCCGTCCTGTTGCAATGCCCACAGGTCCGAGCTGCCCACCAGGCAGTTGTGCCGGGCCAGTTCCGACAGGCTGTGCGGACGGCCGTAGCGCTCAAGGTAGGCTGGTGAAGCGCACAGGTACATGCGCCGTGGCGCCAGGCGCGTCGCCACCAACCTCGAATCGGCAAGCCGCCCCAGGCGAATGGCCAGGTCCATGCCTTCGTGCAGCAGGTCCAGCGTGCGGTTGCTCAACTCCACTTCGACCCGCAACTGTGGATACAGCGCCATGAAGCGCGTCACCAGCGGCACGATGAAGCGCTCGCCATAAGCCACAGCACAGGTCATGCGCAATAGCCCCTTGGGTTCGCTGGCCAGGTCACCCATGGCGCGCAGTGCTTCTTCACGGCCATCCTGCAGGCGTTGGCAATGTTGCAGGAATGTCTGCCCGGCTTCACTCAGGGTCACGCGGCGCGTACTGCGATACAGCAGGCGGGTTTGCAAGCGCTCCTCAAGGCGGGCGATCTGCCGGCTTATATGCGACGACGATACGCCCATGCGCTCGGCTGCGGCCGTGAACTGGCCCGATTCGGCCACGGCTACGAATTCATCGATGCCTTCCCACCGACTGATCATTGATTATCCCTGCACAGCAATAATGTTTTGTCTTTACCACGATTATTCATCAAAACAAGCTGAATTACACTGCATGTCTGAACTGACCCTTTGTCTGGAGACCTTTGATGATCAAGTCCCGTGCCGCTGTAGCCTTCGAGGCCAAGAAACCTCTGGAAATCGTCGAAGTGGACGTGGCCATGCCCAAGGCTGGCGAAGTCCTGCTGCGTGTGGTGGCCAGCGGTGTTTGCCACACTGACGCCTATACCCTCTCGGGTGCCGACCCGGAAGGTATCTTCCCGTCGATTCTGGGCCATGAAGGTGGCGCGATTGTCGAGGCGATAGGTGAGGGTGTCACCTCGGTGGCGGTCGGCGATCACGTGATCCCGCTGTATACCCCTGAGTGTGGTCAATGCAAATTCTGCCGCTCGGGCAAGACCAACCTGTGCCAGGCTATACGTGCCACCCAGGGCAAGGGGTTGATGCCGGACGGCACCACTCGTTTCTCGTACAAGGGCCAACAACTGTTCCACTACATGGGCACCTCGACCTTCTCCGAGTACACCGTGCTGCCGGAAATCTCCGTCGCCAAGATCCAGAAGGAAGCGCCGCTGGAAAAGGTCTGCCTGCTTGGTTGCGGCGTGACCACCGGTATCGGTGCGGTGCTGAACACTGCCAAGGTCAAGCCGGGTGACACAGTGGCCATCTTCGGCCTGGGCGGCATCGGCCTGTCGGCGGTCATAGGCGCAGTCAAAGCTAAGGCATCGCGCATCATCGCCATCGACATCAACCCGGCCAAGTTCGAGATCGCCCGTCAACTGGGTGCCACCGACTGCATCAACCCGAAGGAATACGATCGCCCGATCCAGGAAGTGATCGTCGACCTTACCGATGGCGGCGTAGACTTTTCGTTCGAATGTATCGGCAACGTACAACTGATGCGCGCGGCTCTGGAGTGTTGCCACAAGGGTTGGGGGGAATCGGTGATCATCGGTGTCGCCGGTGCCGGCCAGGAAATCGCCACTCGCCCGTTTCAGCTGGTGACCGGGCGCGTCTGGCGTGGTTCTGCCTTCGGTGGCGTGCGCGGCCGTACCGAACTGCCAAGCTACGTGGAAATGTCCGAGAAGGGCGAGATTCCGCTGGACACCTTCATCACCCATACCATGGGCCTTGAAGATATCAACAAGGCTTTCGACCTGATGCATGAAGGCAAGAGCATCCGCAGCGTGATCCACTTCTGAGGTGAGCCATGAGCCTGGATAACATCTCCTGCCAGAAAAGCTTTGGCGGCTGGCACAAGCGTTACCGGCATCACTCCAAGGTGCTGGGTTGCGACATGGTGTTCGCCGTTTACCTACCACCGCAGGCCGAACAGGGCGAAAAGCTGCCAGTGCTGTACTGGCTCAGCGGCCTGACCTGTACCGACGAGAACTTCATGCAGAAGGCCGGCGCCCAGCGCCTGGCCGCCGAGCTTGGCCTGATCATCGTAGCGCCAGATACCAGCCCGCGTGGCGAGCAGGTGCCGGGCGACCCTGACGGTGCCTGGGACTTCGGCCTGGGTGCCGGCTTCTACCTCAACGCCACCCAGCAGCCCTGGGCGCAGCACTACCGCATGCACGACTATGTGGTCAAGGAGCTGCCAGAGCTGATCGAAGCGCACTTCCCAGCCTCGGACCAACGCAGCATCAGTGGCCATTCCATGGGTGGGCATGGCGCGCTTGTCTGCGCCCTGCGCAACCCGGGTCGCTACAGCTCTGTATCGGCGTTTTCGCCGATCAGCAATCCGATGGATTGCCCTTGGGGGGAGAAGGCATTCAGCCGTTACCTGGGTGATGACCGGGCGCGCTGGCGCGAGTGGGATGCCAGTGTGCTGCTTGCCGAGACACCAGCGGGCGAGTGCCCGCCGTTGCTGGTCGATCAGGGCGATCGTGACGACTTCCTTGCCAAGCAGCTCAAGCCTGAAGCGTTGGAGCAGGCGGCCCGCAAAGGGGGGCATGCGCTGAGCCTGCGCCTGCAACCTGGCTATGACCATAGCTATTACTTCATCGCCAGCTTCATCGATGAGCATCTGCGTCATCACGCAGTGGCACTTGGTCGGGGGTAGGGCTGCAGCTACAAGCAGCAAGCTTCAAGCCGCAAGAAAGTGCGACCAGCGCAACGCGTGCTTTTTGCTTTTTGCTTGTGGCTTGCAGCTTGCAGCTTGCAGCTCGAAATGCAGGTAGAATCACGCCCTGACTCAATCAGGGCGTTTTTCTATGCGTATTGGCCACGGCTACGATGTGCACCGTTTTTGCGACGGTGATTTCATTACCCTGGGTGGGGTGCGTATCCCCCACAAATACGGCCTCCTGGCCCACTCCGACGGTGACGTGCTGCTGCATGCCCTGAGCGATGCCTTGCTTGGCGCGGCGGGTCTGGGTGACATCGGCAAGCACTTCCCCGATACGGACCCGCAATTCAAGGGCGCCGACAGTCGCGTACTGCTACGCCATGTGGTCGGCATCGTCCAGGCCAAAGGCTGGAAAGTCGGTAATGTCGACGCCACCATCGTTGCCCAGGCGCCGAAAATGTCTCCGCATATCGAAACCATGCGCCAACGGATCGCCGAGGACCTGCAGGTCGAACTCGACCAGGTCAACGTCAAGGCCACCACCACCGAGAAACTGGGCTTCACCGGCCGCGAGGAGGGTATCGCCGTGCATGCGGTCGCCCTGCTGCTGCCAGCATGACCGAACTGGAACTGCTGGGCCCGCGCGCATCGGGCCAACCCCTGGGCACTGCGATACTCAAGGCTGTTGCCGAAGACTTCCAGGTCGATGAGGTGCTGGACATTCCGCTATCGGGCCAGGGCGAGCACCTGTGGTTGTGGGTGGAGAAGCGCGACCTCAATACTGAGGAAGCTGCCCGCCGCCTGGCGCGAGCCGCGGGCGTGCCGGTGCGTTCGATCAGCTATGCCGGCCTCAAGGACCGCCAGGCCCTGACGCGCCAGTGGTTCAGCCTGCATCTGCCCGGTAAGGCAGACCCCGACCTGTCGCGTGCCGAAGATGCCACT
Organism: Lelliottia jeotgali; assembly: GCF_977070485.1. Taxonomy (NCBI): domain Bacteria; kingdom Pseudomonadati; phylum Pseudomonadota; class Gammaproteobacteria; order Enterobacterales; family Enterobacteriaceae; genus Lelliottia; species Lelliottia jeotgali. Next base: position 41,562 of record NZ_CDRVFO010000009.1, on the reverse strand, counting down.
CTGCGTGTGCTCAAGCAGGTGCGTCACCAGCGCAAACTGCAGCGCGGCGCCCATTCGGCCAATGGCTTCACCCTGCGCCTTACGGCGCTGGCGGCTGATCATGCTGCCCTCGATGCCCGCCTGCAGACGCTCAAACAGCAGGGTGTGCCGAACTACTTCGGCGGCCAGCGCTTCGGGCATGGCGGCGGCAATGTCCAGGATGCCCAGCACTGGGCTGCCCTCAAGGCCCTGCCCGAGCAGCGCAACGTGCGTTCGCGGCTGCTCTCGGCTGCCCGCAGCTACCTGTTCAACCAGGTCCTGGCCGCTCGCGTTGCCGACGGCAGTTGGCAGCGGGCCCAAGTTGGTGACCTGTTGGCATTCACCGATAGCCGCAGTTTTTTTTCGGCGGGTGAACAGGAATGTTCAGATCCTCGCCTGGCCATTCTGGATTTGCATCCCACCGGCCCGATGTGGGGCGAGGGCCCGTCTCCAGCGGCCGGCGCGGCCTTGACGCTGGAGACGGCGATAGGTCAGCAGCATGCATTGCTGTGCCAATGGCTGGCCAATGCAGGCATGAGTCACGAACGGCGCATCCTGCGGCTCCCTATTGGCGGCCTGACGTGGCATTATCCCGAGCCTGATATCCTGCAACTGGAATTCGTCCTTCCGGCCGGATGCTTCGCCACCGTGGTGGTGCGCGAACTCGTCGATCTGGTGCCGGCAGGGCAGACGGACAGCCCATGCGTATTCTGATTTCGAATGACGACGGTGTTACGGCACCTGGCCTCGCCGCGCTACACGGTGCGCTGGTGGATTATGCCGAGTGCGTGGTGATCGCCCCGGATCAAGACAAGAGCGGCGCCGGCAGTTCGCTGACGCTGGACCGGCCGTTGCACCCGCAAACCCTGGCCAACGGTTTCATCAGCCTCAATGGTACGCCCACCGATTGCGTGCACCTGGGGCTCAATGGCCTGTTGCCGGAAACACCGGACATGGTTGTCTCGGGGATCAACCTCGGCGCCAACCTGGGTGATGACGTGATCTATTCCGGCACGGTTGCTGCCGCGCTGGAGGGGCGTTTCCTCGGCGGTACGTCGTTGGCATTCTCGTTACTGTCGCGTCTGCCCGACAATCTGCCGAGCGCCGCGTTCATCGCCCGCCGCCTGGTCGAGGCGCAGTCACGCCTGGAATTGCCGCCGCGTACGGTTCTCAATGTCAATATTCCCAACCTGCCGCTGGAACACATCCGTGGCATCCAGGTGACCCGTCTCGGTCACCGGGCTCGGGCGGCGGCACCGACCAAGGTGGTCAACCCGCGTGGCAAGGAAGGCTACTGGATCGCCGTGGCCGGTGATGCCGAGGACGGTGGGCCGGGTACTGACTTCCACGCGGTGATGCAAGGTTACGTGTCGATCACCCCGCTGCAACTGGACCGCACCTTCAACGATGCCTTCGAGCAGCTCCACGGTTGGCTGGAGGGCGTGCTCTGATGCGCGAACAGGACGATCTGCAGCGCCGAGGTATCGGCATGACCTCCCAGCGTACCCGCGAGCGGCTGATCCAGCGCCTGTGCGAAGAGGGCGTATCGAACCCCAAGGTGCTCGATGCCATCCGCCGTACGCCGCGCCATCTGTTCGTCGATGAGGCCCTGGCCCATCGCGCCTATGAAGACACCGCGCTGCCGATCGGGCACAACCAGACCATCTCCCAGCCATTCATGGTCGCACACATGAGTGAGCTGCTACTGGAGGCCGGTCCGCTGGACAAGGTGCTGGAGATCGGTACCGGTTCCGGTTACCAGACGGCCATCCTTGCCCAACTGGTGGAGCGGGTGTTTTCGGTGGAGCGCATCAAGGTCCTGCAGGACCGCGCCAAGGAGCGCCTGGTCGAACTGAACCTGCGCAACGTGGTGTTCCGCTGGGGGGATGGGTGCGACGGCTGGCAGGCGCTGGCCCCCTACAACGGCATCATCGTTACCGCCGTGGCGCCGGAAGTGCCGCAGGCACTGCTCGACCAGCTGGCTCCTGGGGGGCGTATGGTCATCCCGGTAGGCCCTGCTGGCGAAGTCCAGCAGTTGATGCTAATCGTGCGTGAGGAGCAGGGCTTCTCTCGCCGTGTTCTGGGCGCCGTGCGCTTTGTACCGCTGCTCAATGGCCCGGTGGCTTGAGCTGCAGGGAATATTTGTGGTGGCGACGAATTCTTGCCGCATCGCCCTGTCTATCTGGCGGGGCATCCCGGCTCTTTACTGAGCCTGTGCACCGAGCCTGCCAATGCAGTTGCGCTCGGTTATAATTGCAACATTATTGCATTTCTTTCCGTATTTTCGATTTTCGGCACCATGAGGGGAGCGCGGGTGGGGCATACAGTCATTCGGCAGCGCAAGGATTGGTTGGGTTTCAAGCTTCTGGTGATTGCACTGGCCATGGGCGCACTGCTGACTGGTTGCTCCAGCACCGGATCGGGCGGCGCACGCGTGGTCGACCGCAGCAATGCGGCGCCCAAGCGGCCGACCGTGACCTCCGGGCAGTATGTGGTCAAACCTGGCGATACGCTGTTCTCCATTGCGTTTCGCTACGGCTGGGACTACAAGGAGCTCGCAGCCCGCAATGGCATTGCTGCCCCGTACACCATCCGGCCTGGCCAGGCGATCCGCTTCAGCAGCGGCGCTACCGGCAGCACCACAGTGGTGTCCAGCCCCTCTTCTTCGAGCAAGACGACGGTCATTCGTCGCCCTGTTGAAAAACCTATCACGGCGCCTGCCAACGGCGGAAAAACGACGCCAGCAACGCGCACCACGCCTACTACGGTCGTTACCACGGTGCCCGCCGCAGAGCGCGCGGTGGGCGGTTGGACCTGGCCTGCAAATGGCGTGCTGATTGGAAAATTCGCTTCAAACGGTAGTTTGAATAAAGGCATTGATATCGCCGGTGATTTGGGACAGCCTGTTTTTGCTGCGTCTGATGGTGCGGTGGTCTACGCCGGGAGTGGCTTGCGGGGCTACGGCGAACTGATCATCATCAAGCACAGCGATACCTACGTCAGTGCCTACGGTCACAACCGCAGGCTGTTGGTTCGGGAGGGGCAGCAGGTCAAGGCAGGGCAGTCGATTGCTGAAATGGGGTCCACGGGCACTGATCGGGTGAAGCTGCATTTCGAGATTCGCCGCCAGGGCAAACCCGTCGATCCACTCCAGTTCCTGCCACGTCGTTGATTGTTGTACCCGGCCTGTTCCTCTGAAGTAGAGGGGAGAGGCTCCAGCGATGCCAGGGATGCAGGCGCCGCTCGAGTCTGAGTTCGAACTCAGCAAAGGACTATAACAATGGCTCTCAATAAAGAAGCGCCGGAGTTTGACATCGACGATGACGTGCTCCTGATGGAGACGGGCATCGTTTTGGAAACGGATGTGGTGTCAGACGAACCTGCTGTACCGTCGGTTCGGACCAGGGCCAAATCAGGCTCTACGCTCAAGCAGCATAAATACATCGATTACAGCCGGGCGCTTGATGCCACCCAGTTGTACCTCAACGAGATCGGTTTCTCGCCTCTGCTTTCGCCGGAAGAGGAAGTGCACTTCGCGCGCCTGTCGCAGAAGGGTGATCCAGCCGGGCGCAAGCGCATGATCGAAAGCAACCTGCGCCTGGTTGTGAAAATCGCCCGTCGTTATGTGAACCGCGGCCTGTCCTTGCTCGACCTGATCGAGGAGGGCAACCTGGGGCTGATTCGTGCAGTCGAGAAGTTCGACCCGGAGCGCGGTTTCCGTTTCTCGACCTATGCGACGTGGTGGATCCGCCAGACCATCGAGCGGGCGATCATGAACCAGACCCGCACCATTCGCCTGCCGATCCACGTGGTCAAGGAGCTCAACGTCTACCTGCGTGCCGCGCGGGAGTTGACCCAAAAGCTCGACCACGAACCTTCCCCTGAAGAGATCGCCACCCTGCTGGAAAAACCCGTTGCCGAGGTCAAGCGCATGCTTGGTCTTAACGAGCGGGTATCGTCGGTGGATGTTTCGCTCGGGCCAGATTCGGACAAGACCCTGCTCGATACACTCACCGACGATCGTCCTACCGACCCGTGCGAGCTGCTGCAGGATGACGACCTGTCACAGAGCATCGACCAGTGGCTGGGCGAGCTCACCGACAAGCAGCGCGAAGTGGTGGTACGCCGTTTTGGTCTGCGCGGGCATGAAAGCAGCACCTTGGAGGATGTAGGTCTGGAAATCGGCCTTACCCGCGAGCGGGTGCGGCAGATTCAGGTTGAGGGGCTCAAGCGCCTGCGTGAGATCCTGGAGAAGAATGGCCTGTCCAGTGAGTCGCTGTTCCAGTAAGCACTCCATGCCAGTATGCAAAACGCCCCGATGACCTCGGGGCGTTTTTGTTTGGTGTGCAGGCTATAGCGGCCGGCAATTATCTGAGCACGAACCAATATGTAACTTGCTACCCCAGATGCACTGAGTGTAAGCCTTTGCTTACTTGTGGTGTAAGCCAAACACGTAAAGGCCAGTAAATCATTGTCGTTTCCTGATTCGTTTTTTTCTCAACCGCCTGAAATAATTGAACTTTTTAGATTTGTGGAAATGTGTCCACGGTAATGTCTTGTGAGGGTTCGCGGTTGCCTGCTCTGCAGAAGTCGCTAGTATTCGAACTGTGCACACGGACATGCACAGGCGTTCAGGAAGAAGGCCAAGGACATCGCAAGACGCGATTCATCAGGACGATGTTTAGGACAAGCAGGGACTACGGAAAAAATGTGGGCGGGTCAAACCGCCCCTTTTTTCGCCCGTAAAAAATGAAAAAAGGCCCGTTGCGGGCCTTTTTCGTATCTGGGCGATTAACGTTCCAGATCGGCGATCTTGCCGGGCTTGCCATCCCACTCTTCGGCGTCAGGCAGGGCATCCTTACGCTCAGTGATGTTCGGCCAGATTTCCGCCAGCTCGGCATTGAGCTCAAGGAAGTTCTCCATGCCCGCAGGCACTTCGTCTTCCGAGAAGATGGCCTGAGCCGGGCATTCGGGCTCGCACAGTGCACAGTCGATGCACTCGTCCGGGTGAATGACCAGGAAGTTCGGGCCTTCGTAGAAGCAGTCCACCGGACAGACTTCCACGCAGTCGGTGTATTTGCATTTGATGCAGTTGTCGGTGACGACGAAGGTCATTTCTAGTTCTCTCCTCAGGCAACGGCGGCGGCCCTTCCTCTCAGGGCCGCGCGGTTTACGGGCATGTGGCTGCAGGCCAGGCTAATAACCTGCAGCACCAGCAAACCGCGGCGGATTCTACCAGCTTGTGGTGCACGCCGTTATAACAGGTTCTTTAGTTGATATAGCATTTCGATAGCTTGACGCGGAGTCATGTCGTCCAGGTCCAGCTTGCCCAGCTTTTCGATTGCCGGGTGTGGCAGGCTGGCGAACAGGTCGCTCTGGTGCGGTGCTTGTGGCTCGCCCTTGGTTTTTTTCGAGACAGCTTGTTCGTGGGGCAGGCTGCTGGTCTCCAGCCGGCCGAGGTGCTCGCGCGCACGCTGGATGACCGGCGACGGTACGCCTGCCAGTTGCGCCACGGCCAGGCCGTAGCTCTGGCTGGCGGGGCCAGGCAGCACATGGTGCAGGAACACGATGCGCTCGTTGTGTTCGGTAGCGTTCAGGTGGACGTTGGCCACCAGCGGTTCGCTTTCAGGCAGTACGGTCAGCTCGAAGTAGTGCGTGGCGAACAGCGTGTACGCACGCAGCTGTGCCAGGCGCTCGGCAGCCGCCCAGGCCAGCGACAAACCGTCGAAGGTGCTGGTGCCACGGCCGACTTCGTCCATCAGTACCAAGCTGCGGTCAGTGGCGTTGTGCAGAATGTTGGCGGTTTCGCTCATCTCGACCATGAACGTCGAGCGGCCTCCTGCCAGGTCGTCACTGGAGCCGATACGGGTGAAGATGCGATCGACCAGCGATAGTTCGCAGCTGGCCGCCGGAACGAAACTGCCGATGTGCGCCATCAGCACTATCAGTGCGGTCTGGCGCATGTAGGTAGATTTACCACCCATGTTCGGACCGGTGATGATCAGCATCCGGGTGCTGTTGTCCAGGCCCAGGTCGTTGGCTACGAACGGCGTGGTCAGTACCTGTTCGACCACCGGGTGACGCCCCTGGTCGATGCGCAGGCACGGTTCGTCGACGAAACGGGGGCAGTTCAGGTCCAGGTTGAGCGCCCGCTCGGCAAGGTTGCTCAGCACGTCCAGCTCGGCCAGCGCCGCGGCGCTGTCCTGCAGCGGTGCAAGGTGACTGATGAGTGTTTCGAGCAACGCGTCGTACAGCATCTTCTCGCGGGCCAGGGCGCGGCTCTTGGCCGACAGCGCCTTGTCCTCGAAAGCCTTGAGCTCCGGCGTGATGAAGCGCTCGGCGCCTTTGAGGGTCTGGCGACGAATGTAGTCGCCCGGGGCCTGTTCGGCCTGCTTGGTCGGCAGCTCGATGAAGTAGCCATGCACGCGGTTGTAGCCGACTTTCAGGTTGGCAAGACCGGTGCGGGCCTTCTCGCGGGCTTCCAGGTCGATCAGGAACTGGCCGGCGTTCTCACTGATCGCCAGCAGATCGTCCAGCTCGTTGTCATAGCCGGCCTTGAGTACGCCGCCGTCGCGGATCACTGCTGGCGGGTTGTCTATGATTGCCCGCTCCAGCAGGCTGGCCAGCTCCGGGTAGGTGCCGGTGATGGCCGCCAAGCGCGCCAGGTGTGGGGCTTCCAGCTCAGCCATGGCGTTCTGCAGTTCGGGCAGGGCGCCGAGGGCATCACGCAGGCGCGCCAGATCGCGCGGGCGGGCATTACGCAGGCCGATACGGGCGAGGATCCGCTCGATATCGCCAATTTCCTTGAGTTGCGGCTGCAGTTTTTCGAAGCGGTAGCCATCGAGCAGGCAGCGAATCGAATCCTGGCGCGCCTGCAAGACCTTGAGGTCGCGCAGCGGGCGGTTCAGCCAACGGGTCAGCAGGCGGCTGGCCATTGCGGTCTGGCAGCGGTCGATCACCGACTGCAAGGTATTGTCGCGACCACCTGCCAGGTTGATGTCCAGCTCCAGGTTGCGGCGGCTGGCCCCGTCGAGGATCACGGTGTCGTCCAGGCGCTCATGGCGCAAGCTGCGCAGGTGGGGCAGGGCGGTGCGTTGGGTTTCCTTGGCGTAGGTCAGCAGGCAGCCGGCGGCGCCGATGGCCAGGGTCAGCTTGTCGCAACCAAAGCCCTTGAGGTCTTTGGTTGCGAACTGCTGACACAGAGCCTTGCGTGCCGAGTCGCGGTCGAAGTCCCAAGGGGCTCGTCGGCGTGCGCCCGGACGTTTCTCGGCCGGCAGGTCGCGGGGCCAGTCGTCGGGGATCAGCAGTTCGACAGGGTTGATGCGTTCAAGCTCGGCCAGCAGGTTTTCCCAGCCCTTGATCTCCTGCACGCTGAAGTTGCCGCTGGTGATATCCAGCACCGCCAGGCCAAACAGGCGCTCGTCCCCCAGCAGTGCGGCAATCAGGTTGTCGCGGCGCTCGTCGAGTAACGCTTCGTCGCTGACTGTGCCGGGGGTGATGATGCGCACCACCTGACGTTCTACCGGGCCCTTGCTGGTGGCGGGGTCGCCGATCTGCTCGCAGATCACCACCGACTCGCCGAGCTTGACCAGCTTGGCCAGGTAGCCTTCCAGCGAGTGGAAAGGAATTCCGCACATGGGGATCGACTGGCCGGCTGACTGGCCACGGGCTGTCAGGGTGATATCCAGCAGTTTTGCGGCTTTTTTCGCATCTTCATAGAAGATTTCGTAAAAGTCGCCCATGCGGTAGAACATCAGCTGGTCCGGGTGCTGGTTTTTCAGCTTCCAGTATTGCTGCATCATTGGGGTGTGTGCGGAAAGATCAGACATTCAGGGCCTTACAGCGGGGATCTGGTTGGCGATTGTGAAACCGGCAATGGTACAGGCTTTTTGGCCGAGATGCAGGCGGCGGGCAAGCGCCATCGCGCACCTGCTGCATGGATTGCATTTCCTGCGGCGGCGCTGCATTATGCGCGCTATGCAAAAACGCAATGTCGCCACCGTTCTCAGAGAGTTGCTCGCCCGCCACGGCCTGTCCCCGACAGAGTTGCACCGGCGCACGGGCGTGCCTCAATCCACCCTGTCGCGGATCCTCAGCGAGAAGATTGTCGATCCCTCGGATAGGCACGTGTCGAAAATTGCCGACTATTTCGGCGTCAGCACTGAACAGCTGCGCGGCCGCACCGAGCTTGGCGCCTCACGCGAAGCCGCATTGCCCGCATACGGCCATGCAGACCTCAGCGACATCAGCCTGTGGGACGATGAAACGCCCGTCGAGGACGACGAGGTGTCAGTACCCTTTCTTCGTGAGGTCGAGTTGGCAGCAGGATCAGGAAGATTCGTCATCGAGGAAAGCGAGCGCGCCCGCCTGCGCTTTGGTAAGCGCAGCCTGCGCCATAATGGTGTGCAGTTCGATCAGGCCAAGTGCGTGACCGTTCGCGGCAACAGCATGCTGCCGGTACTGCGCGACGGGGCGACGGTCGGGGTCAACACCGGCAAGTGTTCGATCGGTGACATCATCGATGGTGATCTCTACGCCATCAATCACAATGGTCAATTGCGCGTGAAGCAGGTGTATCGGCTGCCCACCGGTATTCGCCTGCGCAGCTTCAATCGCGACGAACACCCTGATGAAGACTACAGCTTCCTGCAGTTGCAGGAGGAGCAGATCAGCTTGCTGGGGCATGTGTTCTGGTGGGGCATGTACGCACGCTGACCAGGCGTTTTTCAAAAAGACCCGCTTTAGCGGGTTTTTTTTTGCTTGGTGAAAAGTCCTACAGGTCTGATCTTAAAAGGCTTTCATGCATTTCAGCAAATGCAGTCACAAAAATTAATGAATAAATGCATTGACTGGATATGCATTGATGCATAGTCTGTGTCTCAAGCCGGACGTAAACCGGTTGTTACACAGGCAGCGATGAACAGGCCTCAACTGTTCAGAGGGTTGGCAACTGGCCCGGGTGTGCAGCGTAAAGCACCACGAACAGTTATCCGGCGGGCAGGCAGCCGTGGTCGGAGTCACCAATTTGAAGCGTAACCGTCCGGCGTCACCAGTCGTGGCCGGCGGTTAGACAACGCATTACTGAAAAGCCTGGGCACCGGGCTTTTTGGAATGCCGGTTTCCCAGGCGCAGAGTACCCACCACCAACCTACCGGCCACTGCCGGTGGGCATTACACAGGAGACAGGACAGTGACGAACGAGCAGCAAGCGTTACTGGAGATGCCGCTCTGGCTGGTAATCGTCCTGGCATTGCTGGGCGGCCTCAGCGGCGAAATGTGGCGGGCCGACAAGGCGGGAGCCACCGGCTGGTCACTGCTACGACGGCTGGTATTGCGCTCCGGGGCCTGCATGGTATGCGGGGTTTCGACAGTGATGTTGCTGTACGCCAGCGGCTTTTCTATCTGGACGGCCAGTGCATTTGGTTGCCTGACCGCAGTGGGCGGGGCCGACGTCGCCATGCGCCTTTACGAGCGCTGGGCCATCAGGCGGCTGGGCTTACGTGACACCGCGTCGAGCGATGAGTGACAAGGAGATATGCATGAGCGAATTAGCCACATTACATGCAGCGGTTACCGCAACCATTCGTGAACTCATACCAGAGCTGGCATACGTCGATGCTTATACAGTCGTAGGAAATACTCCCGAGCAGCCGGCATTGCGACACGGCATCGTGCGGATGATGGCAGATGCCGCTCCGCGTGATGGCCGCTCGGTGCTGATTGCTACCTTCGAGGCAGATATCACCGCCGATAGCACCAACCCCGAGTCTCGCCTGCAAGGGAGCATGCTGGCCGCGCAACTGATGGACCTGCTGCGCCAGCAGCACTGGGCCCTGGATTTCGTCGAGGCCAGTCGTAATGCCCACGCGCAATTCGAGGGCAGTGCATGGACGGTGCGCTGGGACCAACCGGTGCTCCTCGGTGATCCTCGTTGGCATTGGCCGGACCAGCCGCCCGGGAGCCTGATGCTGGGCCTTGCACCCGAGGTCGGGCAGGGCAACCAAGACCGCTACATCGCGCCCGAGGATCTGGCATGAGTTACGTGAGTGCAATGCATGATCGCATGCTGGCGTGCATGATCATTCCCTGTCGGGTGGTCGCCGTAGATCTTGCAGCCGCCCGGTTGCGGGTCTCCGATGGCAGCGGGTGGACCAGCGCCTGGCTGCGCTGGCATGCACAGGCCGCAGGCAAGGCCCGTCATTGGCGGGCTCCCACCCTCGGTGAGCAGGGGGTGTTGCTCAGCCCTAGTGGCGAGCTGGCCCAAGGCACCTTCATCCCTGGCCTTTACGGCAACGCAGGCCTCCCGCCAGCACAGCTCGACCATACGGAAGTCTGGCAGTTCGAGGATGGCGGCTCGCTGACTTATGACTGGCAGGCCAGGCGTTACGACATCCAACTACCCAGCGGCACCGTCAGTATCAAGGTTGGCGCCAGCTCCGTGGAGATTAGCGATGATGCCATCACGCTCAAGGCTGCTGCGATCCGCCTTATCGGCAACGTCGTCATCGACGGTCCGCTGAGCGTTAGTGGGGACATCAATAGCGGTGGGCGGGTCATTGATACCGCCGGCAACACCGCCAATCACAAGCACTGAACCAAGCCCGCCGCAGCGGGCTTTTTCATCCCTGGAGAATGCCATGCATACCCATTCACCGGACGCACGCCCAGCAGGAGGTGCGCCATGATCGGCATGGACCGCCGCACCGGCCTGCCACTGGCCGGCGTTGCCCACCTGCGCCAGTCCATCGAAGACATCCTTGCCACACCGCTGGGCAGCCGTCGCATGCGTCCTGAGTACGGCAGCCAGTTGCGCCGTTTTGTCGACCTGCCGGTCAACGATGGTTGGAAAAGCGCGGTGCAAGCGGAAGTCGCCCGTGCATTGGGCCGTTGGGAGCCGCGCTTGCAGCTAGACCGGGTAAAAGTTGTGGCGGTGCTTGAGGGGCAGGTCAGCCTGGTCCTGAGTGGACGTTATCTGGGGGATGAAGCAGTACTGGAGGTACGCTTATGAGCCTGGTAGACCTGTCGAAACTGCCTGTGCCTCAACTGCTTGAGGACCTCGATTACGAAAGCCTTTACCAGGCTGATCTGCAAACCTTCCGCGAATACCTTGGCGAGGGCTGGACTGCCAGCCTGGAGAGCGACCCGGTAACCAAGCTGCTGGAGGTTGGCGCCTACCGGAAACTGCTCAATCGGGCCCGTGTCAACGATGCGGCCAAAGCGCTGCTTCTGGCCTATGCCCAAGGCACTGACCTGGACCAGTTGGCAGCGAATGTCGGCCTGCAGCGTCTGGTTATTCAGGCCGAGGACCTCACTAGCGTGCCGCCCGCTGCTGCGCTGCTCGAATCGGACGATGCGCTGCGCGAGAGGGTGCAGCTGGTCTATGAAGGCCTGACCACCGCCGGCCCTCGCAACAGCTACATCTTGCATGCCCGCAACTCTTCGGGGCAGGTGGCTGACGCCACCGCCGAAAGCCCGTCGCCGGCCGTGGTGGATGTGACCGTACTGAGCCTGGAGGGTAACGGTACAGCCAGCGCCGAACTGCTCGCGCAAGTGGCGGCCTATCTCAATGACGACGATATCCGTCCGGTGGCCGATCGCCTCAATGTGCGCAGCGCCATGGTGCTGCCGTACCGCATTGATGCCGTGCTCTACATGGCTGATAGCGGCCCTGAGTATGAAGCGATCCTTGCCCAGTGCCAGCGCAGGCTCCAAGCCTGGGTGAACCCACGACGGCGCCTGGGGTTGGACGTATCCCGGTCGGGCATCGACGCACAATTGCATATCGACGGCGTGAGCCGGGTCGAGCTGACCGATTGGACCGACATCCGCCCTACCAAGGCGCAGGCCGCTTGGTGCACTGGCTTTACGCTCAAGCGGGGTGGTTGACATGCAGAGCCTGTTGCCGTTGAACCGCACACCACTGGAGCGGGCCATCGAAACCGCTGCCGACGAAGACCTTAGGGCCAGCCTGCGCCTGCTCTATAACCCCGACACCTGCCCATCCCACTTGCTCTACCAGTTGGCCTGGGCCTGGTCGGTGGACCGCTGGGAAGATAGCTGGAGCGAGGTGATCAAGCGCTCGGTAATCCGCTCGGCGTTCTTCGTCCATGCCCATAAAGGCACCTTGGGTGCGCTCAGGCGGGTGGTTGAGCCGTTTGGCTACCTGATCGAGGTGAAGGAGTGGTGGCAGGTTACACCGCCGGCGCCGGCAGGCACTTTCGCTTTGAAGATCGGCGTTACCGATGCCGGCATCAGCGAAAGCACCTACCAGGAGTTGTCGTCGCTGATCGACGACGCCCGGCCGGTCAGCCGCCACCTCACCGGCCTGGTCATCAGTCTTGAAAGCCGTGGCGCGCTTCATGTCGGCTGCGCCATCCAGGATGGCGACGAACTGGACATCTATCCGCCGGCGCCTCGTGACATTGAGGTTGTGGGCACCATCGGCCGCGGCGGCCGCGAACATACAATCGATACCTTGGACATTGCACATGGTTGACCAGACTTCTCAGTTCTACGCCATCCTTACTAACGTGGGCGCGGCGAAACAAGCAAACGCGGATGCTTTGGGCATCGCGTGGAAAATCACTCAAATGGGCGTAGGTGACGCCAACGGTACAGACCCGACTCCCAATGCCACTCAGACCAGCCTCATCAACGAATGGCGCCGTGCGCCGTTGAATCAGCTTAAGGTGGATGACAATAACAACGCGATCATCATTGCCGAGCAGGTCATCCCTGCTGACGTCGGCGGTAAGTGGATTCGTGAGATCGCGCTTTATGATGCCGATGGCGACATGGTTGCTGTGGCCAACTGCGCGCCGACCTATAAACCGTTGCTAAGCCAAGGCTCAGGACGTACCCAGGTGGTGCGAATGAACTTGGTGGTCAGCAGTGCTAGTAATGTGCAGCTGAAAATTGACCCGGCCGTAGTGCTGGCTACCCGAGAGTGGGTGACCGAGGAGTTGGCCAGGCAGGATTTCAAGCATTCGGTGCTGGCGGCGACTACCGCCAATATCCCGCTGAACGGGTTGCAGACGGTCGACGGGGTGGCGCTGACCGCCGGCGCACGGGTCTTGGTGAAGAACCAGACAATTGGTAAGGATAATGGTCTGTACCTTGTGGTGGCGGGCGGGCCCTGGGCACGCTGCAGCGACGCGGATACCAGCGCCAAGGTGACACCGGGCATGCTGGTGCTGGTCGAGCGCGGCGCGCTGAACGGCAACAGCGCTTGGCAGCTGCTGACCGATGCGCCGATTACCTTGGGCGTCACCGCCTTGGCCTATGAAATGGCATTTGGACGTAGTGGTGTAGCCGCTGGCACCTATCGCAGTGTGTCGGTAGATGCCTACGGCCGGGTAACCGCAGCGACCAGCCCGAGCACGGTGGTGGGTTATGGCCTGACAGACGTGTACACAAAGACCCAGGTTGACACAGCTGTGGCGGTTAAGGCGCCGCTGGCTAGTCCGACGTTCACTGGCGTGCCAGCGGCACCTACTGCTGCGACCGGAACCGATACTACGCAATTGGCTAACACCTCTTTCGTGCACGCAGCCATTACAGCGGCCGGGCCGGTGTTCAATAATTCTGATGATGTCACCGACTGGAATGCGGTTATCGCCTCCGGATGGAATCCGAAAATTCTAGGCCGTAACAACGCCAACTCCCCAGGCCAGGAAGTGTCGTACTGGTACTGCCTAGTACTGTCCTACGGCGGGGGCAGCATCACCCAGGTAGCATTTCCCTACGGGGCGGGAACCCTCAACGGTGGAATCAAAACTCGTAGCCGCTACCAAGGCACATGGAATGACTGGGTTACTCCGTATACCAATACGAACGTTGCATCGGTCATCAAGAGCCTAATGGCTGCTACCACTTCAGCAGCAGCACTTGCCGCTATTGGCGCCGCGCCGGTGGTCAGCCCTGTGTTCACGGGCGTTGCAGCTGCACCTACTTCAGATCAATTCGATAGCACGACCAAAATCGCTACTACTGAGTTCGTGCAGCGAGCTATAGGCGGTTACCAAAATGGCTACGCCTATACGACGGCTGGCCAAACAATTACTGCTTCGCGTGTGAATTGTCTAATCAACTTGAATACGGCGGCGTCCAACATCACGCTCCCACTACTTTCCAGTGTGCCTATTGGTTCGAAGGTTTATATCCGTGCAAGTAATACCGCCACTATCAAAGCCCAAGGCACAGACGTGATTTATGTCAATACCGCAAAGACCACTGAGTCGTGGGTGGAAGTTGGTCGCAACAGCAATATCACCCTGATTTCTGCAGGTGCCATATGGTTCATAGCTGGCAACGCCTCGCTGACTCATGACACGAGCTTATTCGGCGTACTTAAAGGCAGCAATGGCTATCAAAAGCTGCCTAGCGGACTGATTTTGCAGTGGTGTAACGGCCAGATCGCTGCCGCTCAGGGCTCGGCCCGCATCACCCTCCCCGAAACGTACACGACAAGCCTTGTCGCCTATTCCTTGGGTACCGCTAATGCAGGCCACTGGGTTACCGGGCAGAACGCAAGTACTAGCGGTATAGACGTCATCGCCCGGACAGTGAGCGGGGGAAGCATCATTGTTCCCTCCGGCATTGTTGGATACACCTCAATCTTCATCGGGTACTGATCTATGACTGTTCAATTCTTCGCCTCTAAAAGCACCAGAGGGTTTTACAGCTCTGATTCAGCCAGCAGCATTCCAGTCGATGCCGTGGAAATCACAGAAGCATACCGAAATCAATTGCTCGAAGGTGAGCGAGCAGGGAGGGTGATTGTCTGGGGGGACAGCGAGCCTTTCCTGGAGGACCCACCGCCTCCAACCGGGGAGGAGCTGGCGGTGGTTGAGCGCCGCTGGCGCGATATGCAATTGCTGGCTACTGACGGGATTGTGGCGCGTCATCGTGATGAACGTGATATCGGCGGACCCACTACCCTGAACACTGCCCAGTTTTCGGAACTTCTGGAGTACCGGCAAGACCTGCGCAACTGGCCTCAGGCTGATGCGTTTCCTCTCTGCATGCGAGGCCGACCGCCGGCGCCTGAGTGGATTGCTCAGTTGACCAATGACGCCCCCGCCTGAAGGGGCGTTTTCTTTTCCGCTGTACCACATGGCCCTGCACTGCGGGGCCTTTTCACATCTGGAGTAAACATGGCTGGATTCTTTCATGGCGTTACCGTAACTAACATCGACACAGGCGCGCGCACTATCGCCTTGCCGTCCTCCTCGATCATCGGCCTTGTCGATACCTTCACCGAGAGTGCTGATGCCACGGCGAAGGCCAACGATCTCGTACTGATCACCAGCGAACGCGAAGCTGTCGCCGCCTTCGGTGAAAACGCGGCCATTACCCAGGCCTGCCGCGCCGTATATTCCCGAGCGAAGGCGGTCATCGTCGCCTGTGGTGTGCTCAAGCTCGAAGATCCCGCCGAGCAGACTTCGGCGATCATCGGGACCGTGCAGGCTGACGGGAAACGCACTGGCCTGCAGGCGCTGCTCGACGGCAAGAGCCGTTACAACGCTCAACCACGGTTGCTGGTGGCGCCACGCCACAGTGCGACCCTGGCCGTGGGCACCGCACTGGTAGCCCTGGCCGACAAGCTGCGCGGTATTGCCATCATCGACGGCCCTAATACCACCGATGAGGCGGCCATCGACTACGCCAAGAACTTCGGCGCCAAGCGTGCCTTTTTGGTCGACCCAGGTGTGCAGTACTGGGACAACGTCGAGCAAGCCACTGTCAATGGGCCGGGGTCGGCCTGGGGCGCCGGCTTGTTTGCCTGGACCGACAGTGAATACGGCTTTTGGGCGTCCCCATCGAACAAGGAGTTCGTCGGTATCAGCGGTACAACGCGCCCGGTGGAGTTCCTCGACGGCGATGACAGCTGCCGAGCCAACCTGCTGAACAACGCCAACATCGTCACCATCATCCGGGACGACGGCTTCCGCCTGTGGGGCAATCGCACCCTGTCGAGCGACCCGAAATGGGCCTTCGTCACCCGTGTACGAACCATGGATATCGTCATGGACGCAATCCTTTACGGGCATAAGTGGGCGGTCGACCGCTCCATTACTGCGACCTACGTCAAGGACGTCACCGAAGGTCTACAGGCTTTCATGCGCGATCTGAAGAACCAAGGCGCGATCATCAACTTCGAGGTTTTCGCTGACCCGGAGCTGAACACCTCCAGCCAGCTGGAGCAGGGCAAGGTGTACTGGAACATCCGCTTCACCGACGTGCCGCCTGCTGAAAACCCCAATTTCCGCGTTGAAGTCACTAACCAGTGGCTGACCGAAGTCCTCGATTCCGCCGCTTAAGGAGCGCACTTTCATGGCAATGATCCCCGAAACCCTGGCCAACCTGAACCTGTTTGTCGACGGTGTCAGCTTCCAGGGCGATGTTCCCAGCCTGACCCTGCCCAAACTCACGCTGAAGATGGAAGAGTACCGTCCTGGTGGCATGGACATGCCCGTCGAGATGGACCTTGGCATGGAGAAGCAGGAAGCCGCCTTCACCACGACCGGCGTGCGCCGTGAGGCGTTGAGGTTCTTTGGCCTTGCCGATGGCAGCGGCTTCAATGGCACGTTCCGCGGCGCCTTCAAGGGCCTCAAGGGCAAGATTACCCCAGTGGTGGTCACACTGCGTGGCTCGCTCAAGGAGATCGACATGGGCGACTGGAAGTCCGGCGACAAGGCCGAGATCAAGCACAGTGTCGGCCTGACCTACTACAAGCTCGAAGTCGATGGCCGCCTGGTTTATGAGATCGACGCGCTGGGCATGAAGCGTGTGATCGACGGCGTCGACCAACTGGCCGCTCAGCGCGCTGCGTTGGGCCTGTAGGGAGGTGATCATGGCTCTAGCAAAAAAAACTCCGCAATGGCTGACTCTGAGCGCCGAGCGCGTCACCGTCCGCCTCTCCCGCGCCAGCGAGGTCAATGGCGTGCAGGTCGACAGCCTGTCACTCCGGGCACCGACCGTACGTGATATCCGCAATGCCCAGACCGGGGGGACCGCTGACGAGGAGCAGCGCGAACTGAACCTGTTCGCATCGCTGGCAGAGGTAGGCATCAATGACCTTGAGGGGCTTGCGCTCAAGGACTACAGCCGCCTGCAGGCGGGGTACTTTCGCCTGGTGCAGGACGACGAATTTTGACCCGGCCCGGCAGAAGGTCGCCGCCCGGCGGCTGGCCAAGGAGCTGAACTTTCCAGCGAGCGAAATCATGACCATGTCGTACAGCGACATGGTCTGGTGGCTCACGGAGTGAAAGGAGAAAAGCATGGCGAACAACTCAGCGGCAACAGATGCGTCGCAACAGCCACTCTCTGACCCTGAGCACGACCGGATCAACCTTGCGCAGGTATTCAGTCATCAAAACCGAATACTTGGGCGCGTTGTGCGGTCGCTGAGGCAAGGGGCACCAGTGAGCGAGGACGCCGAATCGTCTATCGTGCCCATGGTCGAGGTTGTAGATGGTGCGGGCGCAGATACCTTGGAGCAGAACAGTAAAGGCCGGGCGAGCCCTGTTGCCGGGCCTTTCTCGATAGGTGAAGCCTCCAGGAGGCGACCACCACTTGTCGAACATGATGATTACCCCCTGGGCGCCGATGCTACACCTTCGACCGAGCCAGGCCATGGCTCTCGGCAACGCGGTTCACAAACATTGGTCGCCGCAAAGGCGGCGGCTCGGGACGTGAGGCTGGGTGCGCTACTGAAGGTAGGTTCCACCGCAGCTACTGCTTCGACTGCTCAAGAATGGGGTGAAGGGCTGGGAGGTGCGACTGGAGGCTTTGCAGGAAGTGTGCTAGGTGCAGCCTTGAGCAAGTACGCCGGTAGAAATGCCGAATATGGCAAGGTGGTGGGGGGCTTCTTTGGCGAAAAAGTGGGGGCGGCGCTTGGTAAGCGTGTTGCTCCTCACTCCGAACCGGGGGTACTAGGAGAGGTTGCTGCGCCTACCACGACCGCCCCATCGACGGAAGCTGAAACCTCGCAGAGTTCACTCGGGCAAGGCATGCTGACTGGTGTGAGCATTGGCTCCATTGCGCGCGCTCATCAGTCCGGTAAACAGTCTTCAGCGATGAACTGGAATAGGCTGAAGGGCTGGTTGGGCAAAGGCAGCCCCGCAGCCAATGATCCTTATCCTCTCGGGGCAGATGCAGGCCCTTCTCCTACAGAGATCGGTAAACGTGCGCCGCCTTGGAGGACGGTTGGCGAAGTCTTCAAGGAGGAAGGCAAGAGTGTTTTGCTGGAAGCGGCCCTGAAGGCAGGACACACCTACGCGACTGCCAAGACAGCAGAGGAGGCTTGGGCCGGCTACGGCGGTGCTATTGGAGGACTGGGCGGTTCAGTTGCAGGGGCAGTGGTGCTCAAAAGGATCTTGCCTTTTGTAAGCCCGTCAGTGGGTACCACGCTTGGGGGGGAGGTCGGTGACAAGGCCGGTACCGCGCTTGGCGGTTGGCTCGCGCGGAAACTGTCCAAGGACGAGCCCCATCCACCTGCAAGTACTCCCTTGCCAGCCGTTTCTCTTCTGGCTTCGCCCAAGCCGCTCGTCACGCCAATTCCGACCAACGAGTTGTTTGGCCTTCAGCTAGGTACGGTAACTGTCAAACGCCTGTTGTCGACGCCGGAACTGGCGCGACAAAAGTGGGTGGCTAAGCGCTCTTTGCCGCAGGTGTCACTGCTGGACACGCCCAAGCATTCGCTCACCCCCCTGCCTCAGACGGCGTTTCTTGAAGAGCAGGTCGGTACCCGGATCACCAGGCACCTGCTGGCACACCCCGCTGCGGCTCAGCCCAGGGCAGTCCAGCCGCAGCGGCCGGCGCCAGTGTCGCTGCTCCGGCCTGCCTCACCCGAGGCGTTGAATGAAGCAGCAGGCGATCGTCTATTCCCCTTGCGCGCACCCCCGGCGGCACCCGCACTTCCAGACCCTGACGGTCCCTTGCCCCCTCAGGCCAAACAGTCTCCGCCGATCGCTCAACATTACACCTTCAACGCCAACCTGCCGGTAACGATCAACGGCTGCCTCGACGATCCGGCCGTCCTGCAACGGTTGGAGGCGATGGTGCAACGCACGCTACAGGAGCTGATCAGCCGCAAGGCGGCTACGCAGCTTTCTGATCCCATCTACGCGTGAGGATATTTCATGACCTATCTGGAACAGCTCCAAGGCGCCTTGCATGCGCTGGTCAAGGCAGGCGAGGAGGGGCGTCGACGTGCCGACGCCATGCTCGAACCGATGGCCCAGGCGGTCGACCATGCCAAGGAGGCAGCCGCTGAACTCGAAGCTCTGCCATGGATCGGCCCGGAGATAGGCAAACGCCTGCAACGTACAATGCGCGCCATCGACTCTGCCAAGCAGCGTGTTGACATGGTGATCGCCAAGTACAACCAGTCCTTCGAGGTGGTGCGCAAGGTGCGTGATCGCGTCAATGCCTTCGCCGAGCATCTGGGCAAGGCGGGTACGGCAATCCGCCGCGTGATTGGCGATGTGCGGGCGCTGGCCAGCGGCGTGCTGTCGACTTTTGGCTTGGTACCTCAGGCCACTCCTGCGGCAGAGGCGATCACACCGTTTGCGCATCTGCTGGTGCTGCAGCCATTGAAGGCAAACGCGCCACCGTACTATTTCAACCTCGATACCGCCGCCTTCGACCAGTTGCGCCGGCAAACCCGTTTCCGCTGGGCTGCCCAGGAGCGCCTGGCCCGTGCCACCGCGCAGCAAGCGGTCAGCCTGGGCGAAGAAACCATCAGCATCCGTGGCGCCATCTTCCCCGGTTTCAAGGGGGGAGTGGGGCAGTTGCAGGCGCTGCGAAGCATCGGCCGTCAGCTTTTGCCATTGTCGTTGACCACAGGCTACGGCGAAGTGCTCGGCACTTGGTGCATGACCAGCATCGAAGAAGAGCAGGGCGCCTTTCTGGCCGGTGGCATTCCTCGCAAACAAGGCTTTTCACTGGAGTTCGTGAGTTATGGACAAGACTTGCAAAACATCTGAAGGAGATGTGCTCGACACCCTCTGCCACCACTATTACGGGCACCTCAATGGCAGCGTGGAGGCGGTGCTGCAAGCCAATCAGGGGTTGGCAGACGAGGCCCAGCCGTTTCGCAGCGGGGTGATGATTCGCTTGCCAACGTTGACGCTGGCGCCGGCCAACGTCGTACAGCTCTGGGACTGAGGCCATGCAACCGCAATTTCGCATCCAGGCCGATGGCCAGGACATTACTTCGTTGATCAATGATCGTCTGTTGCTATTGCGCACCACTGACAAGCCTGGGTTGGAGTCGGACGACTTCGAGTTACGCATCGATGCGCGAGACGGCACCGTGGCGTTGCTTGCCCGTGGCGCGGTGATTGAGGTGCATATGGGCTACGCCGGTCAACCGCTGACCCGGTTGGGGCGTTACACCGTCGATGAGGTGGAGCTGTTCGGTCCACCGGACACCCTGTTGATTCGCGGTAAGGCAAGTGACTTGAGCGGCAGCGGCAGAACCGTGCGCAGTGGCAGTTGGGAGGTAGTGACGCTGCAACGCATAGTCGCCGAGATTGGAGCGCGTAATGGCTGGCAGGCGATCTGCCCGGTGCTTATTCAGGTACCGCGCGTCGACCAGTACAACGAATCGGATTTCAACTTCATCACCCGCCTGGCCCGCCAGTATGACTGCACCGCCAAACTGGCCAACAGCCAGTTGCTGGTGCTGCCACGCCAGGCGGGGCGCAGCGCCAGTGGCAAGCCCCTGGACGTGGTCGGCATCGCCCATCACCAGGTCAGCCAGTGGCATTTGCGGCTGGACGACAAGGCGGGGCGCCAGGCTGTGCGTACTCGCCATCAGGATACTGCCAGTGGTGAATCGAAGACCCTCGAACTGGTCAATGCCGAGGCTGGAGGCGCCCAGCGGCCGGTGCATACGGACCGACACCTTTACCCCAACCGTGCTGCAGCCGAACAGGCGGCCAGGGCGCGGCTAGCCAGTTTCAATCGCGAAAGCGCCAGTGTGCGCCTGGATCTGCCTGGGCGCACCGACCTGTTTGCCGAGCGCAGCATCGATTTGCATGGCTTTGTCGAGGGTATGAACGGGCAGTATCAGATCGACTCGGTGGAGCAGGTATTCACCCTGTTGGGCTGGCGTACAACCGTACAGGGGAATGGTGGCAAGGCAGGCAAGTTGAAGGCCAGAGGCCCCGCCCCGCGTCGTGAGGCAGTGACCAAGGCCTGAGGAATGAACCACGCAAGGAGGTCAGATATGCTTACAGAAGCGCAATTGCTACAGATTTTGCCCAACGCCCGTTATGTCGCAGGTGTTTTTCTTCCTGCGCTGAACATCACCCTGCCACGTTGGGAGATCGATAACCCCAAGCGGTTGGCTGCGTTCATCGCCCAGGTCGGCCATGAGTCCAGCCAGTTACGTTATGTGAAGGAACTGGGCAGCAATAGCTACCTGGCCCGTTACGACACTGGAAGCGTGGCCCGGCGCCTGGGCAATACACCGCAGGAGGACGGCGACGGCCAGTTTTATTGTGGACGGGGCCTGATCCAGGTGACCGGTCGCAGCAACTACCAGGCCTGTAGTCGGGCATTGTTCAACGACGAGCGTCTGCTAGCCCAGCCGCAACTGCTGGAGCAGCCGCGCTGGGCGTGTGAGTCAGCGGCGTGGTTCTGGCATTCCCGGGGGTTGAATGGGTTGGCGGACCTGGGCGAGTTCAACCGTATCACGCGCCATATAAATGGTGGGTTGAACGGGCTGGAGGATCGCTTGAAGCTCTGGGCGCGGGCGCGTGAGGTGCTGTGTTGAGTCGACTGCGCTTGGGGCTAAGTGTACTTTTGATTCTGTTGTACACAGCGTTGGTATGGCAGACCCAGAACTGGCGCTATGGCCGGCTGTTGGCGCAGCAGGCGCAAGCCCAAGCCGTGGCGATGGCGACCAGGGTGCTTGAGGTGCGCGAGCAAAACCAGCGCCTGGAGCGGCAGTTGCATGAGAGTGAAACCCGTCATTACCAGGAGTTGAGCAATGCGCAACAGTCCCAGGCTCGCCTGCGTGATCGCCTGGCTACTGCCGATGTGCGGTTGTCAGCCTTGGTCGAGCGCGACGCCGCTTGTGCCGCAGTGCCTACCGCCGCCGGCGCCGGCGGCGTGGATCATGCATCCGTACGCGCCCGCCTTGAGCCGGCGCATGCTGCACGAATTATCGCCATCACCGATGAGGGCGACCGAGGATTGATGGCGTTGCGGGCTTGCCAGGATTATGTGCGGGGATTGCTGCGCTGAGCGGAGGCATGAAGTAGCAACGACTATCCCGATCAACCACCTCAAATGCTAGGGTGTCGCTCAGCCTCTTCCAGGAGTTGCCCATGGACCCGATTACCGTTCTCTCCGCCCGGCTGGGCGAACACCTGCGCCGCTTCAGCGCCCAGGTCACCACCGCCGAATCCTGCACCGGCGGCGGCATCGCCGAAGCCATTACCCGCGTACCTGGCAGCTCCGCCTGGTTCGAGGCCGGCTATGTCACCTACTCCAACGCTCAGAAGACTCGCCAGCTTGGGGTCCCCGAACCTTTGTTCGCCCAAGTCGGTGCAGTCAGCCAGGAAGTGGTCGAAGCCATGGTTCGCGGCGCCCAGGCGGCCAGCGGTGCGCGTTTCGCCGTGGCAGTCAGTGGCGTGGCCGGGCCCGATGGTGGCTCGCCGGCCAAACCGGTTGGCACCGTGTGGCTGGCATGGGCCGATGGCAGCCACGTGAGCAGTGAGCGTCGCCACTTCGACGGCGACCGCGAAGCAGTGCGCCGACAGACGGTAATCGCTGCGTTAGACGGCTTGTTACAGCTTGGTGCCGAGTAAATCGACGACAGGGGTTTGCTCAAACGCTTCCCTGTGGAATAATACTGGCTACTTATACAGGTATTGCGGCCATCAGGGCCAAGTCGAACACGTGAGGATTTCAATGGACGACAACAAGAAGCGCGCCTTGGCTGCGGCCCTGGGTCAGATCGAACGCCAATTCGGCAAAGGCGCGGTCATGCGCATGGGCGATCACGAGCGTACCGGCATTCCGGCCATTTCTACCGGCTCCCTGGGCCTGGACATCGCTCTGGGCATCGGCGGCCTGCCAAAAGGCCGTATCGTCGAGATCTATGGCCCGGAGTCTTCGGGTAAAACCACGCTGACCCTGTCGGTCATCGCCGAAGCCCAGAAAAGCGGCGCTACCTGCGCCTTCGTCGACGCCGAGCACGCTCTCGACCCTGAGTACGCCGGCAAACTGGGCGTCAACGTCGACGACCTGCTGGTTTCGCAGCCGGATACCGGCGAGCAGGCACTGGAAATCACCGACATGCTGGTGCGTTCCAATGCCGTTGACGTAATCATCGTCGACTCCGTGGCCGCCCTGGTGCCCAAGGCAGAAATCGAAGGCGAGATGGGTGACATGCACGTTGGCCTCCAGGCCCGTCTGATGTCCCAGGCGCTGCGCAAGATCACCGGTAACATCAAGAACGCCAACTGCCTGGTCATCTTCATCAACCAGATCCGTATGAAGATCGGTGTGATGTTCGGCAGCCCGGAAACCACCACCGGTGGTAACGCCCTGAAGTTCTACGCCTCGGTGCGCCTGGATATCCGTCGTACTGGTGCAGTCAAGGAAGGCGACGAAGTCGTCGGCAGCGAAACCCGCGTCAAGATCGTCAAGAACAAGGTCTCGCCGCCGTTCCGTCAGGCTGAGTTCCAGATTCTTTACGGTAAGGGTATCTACCGTAACGGCGAAATCATTGACTTGGGTGTCTCCCAAGGGTTGGTCGAGAAGTCTGGTGCCTGGTATGCCTATCAGGGCAACAAGATCGGCCAAGGCAAGGCTAACGCGGCCAAGTACCTGCAAGAGAACCCGGCCATTGGTGCCGAGATCGAGAAGCAGATTCGTGAGAAGCTGCTCAAGGCGGGTGTTGTTGCCGAAGCAGGCAAGGCTGCTGCAGCTGATGCCAAAGCCGACGACGTGGCTGACGCCGACGCCGGTTATTGATAGCTGCTTGGCCGATCATGTCCGTCGTACTCGACACCCCCGTCGCCGTTCGGCGGACAGCCATGGACCTGCTTGCGCGCCGCGAGCATGGTCGCGTTGAGCTGACGCGCAAACTACGTCAGCGCGGCGCTACGGATGAGTTGATCGAGCTCGCGCTCGATCGGCTCGCCGAAGAAGGGCTGCTCAGCGAGGCTCGCTATCTCGAAAGCTTCATCAGGTATCGTTCCAATGCGGGCTATGGCCCAGCGCGTATTCGCGAGGAACTTGGCCAGCGTGGCCTGAACCGTGTCGATGTCGACCAGGCACTGCGTGACTGTGGTGTGAACTGGGCGGAGCGGCTGCAGGAGGCCTGGCAGCGCAAATATGCCGGGCAACTTCCGCATGACCCCCGCACCCGTGCCCAGCAGACGCGATTTCTCGCTTACCGTGGGTTTCCCATGGACATGATCGGCCGCCTGCTCAGCGGCCGAGACTTGGACGACTACTGATTTAACAGCCACATCGCAGGCGCATTCAGCTGACCTTCAACGCCTCCCGCGCCCGCTGCGTGGTATGCATCGGTTGCGGCTTTGCCCAGTTCTCCGACAGGTTGATGAAATCCACCAGCTCACGCAGACGCCCTTGATTACGCCCATTGAAGGCAAAGGTCAGGCGGGTCAGATGGTTGTAGTTGCCTACTTCATGTTCCGCGCCACTGTCGGCATGTTGGAAGTACTTACCGCTGAGTCGTAAATCGGCAAAGGCTTCCTGAATCTCATGCAGAGCCGCGTCGCTGAGCCGATGGTGCATGCGGATCACAAACTGGTTCTTCAGCCAGCGGCTGGAGTGGTAGTTGCTGTAGAACTGGTTGATCTCCTCCACTGCCTCGTCGGCACTGTGTACCAGGCGTACCAGCTTGAGGTCGCTGGGCAGGATGTAGCGGTTTTCTTCCAGTTGCCTGCTGATGAAGTCCAGGCAGTCGTGCCAGAAGCTGCCACCTGGTGAGTCAAGCAGGACCACCGGTACCAGTGGGCTCTTGCCAGTCTGAATCAGCGTCAGTACTTCCAGTGCCTCATCGAGCGTGCCGAAACCTCCTGGGCAAAGGACCAAGGCGTCGGCTTCCTTGACGAAGAACAGCTTGCGAATGAAGAAAAAGTGGAAGGGCAGCAGCTTGTCAGTGCCGTCCACTGTCGGGTTGGCGTGTTGTTCGAAAGGGAGGGTGATGTTGAAGCCCAGGCTATGGTCGCTACCCGCGCCTTCGTGCGCTGCGGCCATGATGCCGCCGCCCGCGCCGGTAATGACCATCAGGTCGGAGCGGGCCAGTGTAGCACCCAGTTCGCGGGCCAAGGCATACATCGGGTGTTCCAGCGGTGTGCGCGCCGAGCCGAAAACCGTGACCTTGCGCCGGCCCTTGTAGCGTTGCAGGCTGCGGAAGGAGTGGTCCAGCTCCCGAAGGGCCTGCAAGGTGATCTTGGCACTCCAGCGATCGGTGTCGTCATGGGCCATGCGCAGGATGGTCAGCATCATGTCACGGTACAGTGGCAGGTTGGGGCTATCCGGTGCGACCAGTTGCAGTTGTTCGTCCAGCTTGCTCAGGTCGATTCCACTGTCCCTGAAATGATTGAACAGATACTCATTGGGTTGGTAAGGCATTCAACGTCTCCTTTTGCAGCAAAACCTCTGACCGAGCTGATGGCTGGGCTCGGCCGCGACACTACGTGCGTCGCTGGCTGCTCTGGCTCGAGTGTGCGTCCCGAGCATTGCAGTAGGCCTTCAAGGCCCTGATGCAGTGCGTAATTCATCTTGTCGTTTTTGTGCGCTTCGCTATCAATCTAGACCCTCGCGCCACTTCGTGCAGGCACTATCACTGCGGCCACTCGTCGGCACGCGGCCATTGATGGCAAGGGTTTGGTTAACTGGAGAAGCGAAACGTGTCGATGCAGGAGGTGGCGGTATGCATCGCTTGGTCATAAGGGTAGACCGGCAGCTCTATCAGCGGCTGGAACATGCGGCACAGGTTCATCATGTGAGCCTGGAGGCGGAGTGCGTGCGGCGGTTGGCTGCGTTGGAATGCCAGTCACCTTACCTGCAGGCGCTTCTGGCAGAGATGCGCGCCGAGGAGGAGCCGCGGCGCGCTGAGGATGAGCGGGTCAGTTGATTACTTCTTCTTGTTTCCGGCAGTGCAGCTGGCAGCGTCAAAGGCCTGGTCCATGACCGGTTGGTTGGTCTTGTAGACGGTGAAGCGATAGACCATCACGGCGCCTTTTGACATCAGGTTGCGGTAACCGCTGTTCCGGCAGACGCTGTCACCCAGCTGGCTGCGCACTTGCTCTGCGTTTTGCTGCATGCGTGCGGCGTGCTCGGCGCGCACGCTCAGGTGGTTCACCAGTGCCTTGCCTTCAACGGTATAGCCCTGGTCGAGGATATCTTCGTTGATGGCTCGAGGGGTGCCGACGCTGCTTTCCTTGGCGACCTTTTCCAGCATCTTGTTCAGCTCGAACTCCTGCTTGGAGGCCGCCTGGGCTGCCAGTGGCAGGGTGAGCAACAGGCTCAGGGTCGGGACGATAAGACGCAGCATGAATCTCTCCTGGTTCGGTGACTGGCGCTTCGACATGCGCAGACGGCTGGTGTTCCATGAAGCCCGCAGAATCGCGGGCAGGCTCGCGGCCACCAAAACGCTGATTATAAAGGACCAGCCCGTCCAGCTGCACTGCAAATGACGCCCGCTCTGATAGACTGGCGCTTTGTTTTCATCGAGTTATCGCAGTGTCCAGTCACAACCTGTCCCGAGGCTTGCCAGCATGAGCCATGCGGTAGCGCGCCTGCGCGCCGAACGGCTGGCCCGCAGCATCAAGCCGTTCATTGCTCGTGGCTCACGTGCCGAACGTTGCCCTGACTGTCGGGTTATCGCCACCCATTGTCTGTGCGCCTGGAAGCCAAAGGTGCAGGCCGACTCTGGTGTATGCCTGTTGATGCATGATACCGAGCCATTGAAACCGACCAACACCGGCTGGCTGATCGCCGACCTGATCGAAGATACTTCTGCCTTTGGCTGGTTGCGCACATCGGTGGACGAGCGTTTGTTGGCCTTGCTGGCAGACCCGCAGTGGCAGCCGTACATCGTCTTCCCTGGCGAATTCGTCGCCCAGGAGCGGGTTGTCAGCGAGGTGGTACGTGAGCCGGGCAAGCGCCCGTTGTTCATCCTGCTGGATGCGACCTGGACCGAAGCGCGCAAGATGTTCCGCAAGAGCCCCTACCTTGAGCGCTTCCCGGTGCTGAGCCTGCAAGCTGAGCAGATGTCGCGCTATCGCTTGCGCCGCTCAAAGCGCGATGATCATTTCTGCACTGCGGAGGTTGCTGCCATGTGCTTGGACCTTGCGGGTGACAACCAAGCCTCCCAAGCCCTGGATGCGTACCTGGATGTGTTCAGCCTGCACTACCTCAGTGGCAAGCGTCGCCTGCCACTGGACGAGCAGGACGCTACCCACCAGCGTTTGCATACCTTCCTATAGTCCAAGGGGCACAAGCCCCACTTTGGTTCATAATGACGGGGCTGGCGGCCAGGATGAAGCGAGGCGGCAGGGCGAGTGGTTTGACCAGCCCTGCCGTGCTCGGCACCTTGGCGCCGATTCCCCGCCGGGCGTTATTACTCCGCCGCTGCGCCTGGCACAGAACAGGATCCTTAGATCGATGGCCATGTACGAAATCCTGATTGCCGATGACCACCCGCTGTTTCGTAGCGCTTTGCGCCAGGCCGTCACCCTCGGCCTGGGCGCGGATGTGCGCCTGGTCGAGGTGGCGAGCATCGCCGAGCTGGAAAGTCGACTGAGCGAAAAAGCCGACTGGGACCTGGTCCTGCTGGACCTGAACATGCCGGGCGCCTATGGTTTCTCCGGGCTGGTTCTGCTGCGTGGCCAGTACCCTCAGATCCCGGTGGTAATGGTCTCGGCCCAGGAAGAGGCTGCCGTTGTAGTCAAGTCCCGCGAGTTCGGGGCCAGTGGGTTCATTCCGAAGTCCAGTGGGCTGGAAGTGATTCAGGATGCAGTGAGGAAGGTGCTCGATGGCGACGTCTGGTGGCCGCCTCAGGCATTTGAAAGGGTCGATGTCTCGGCCGAGGCCAAAGCCGCCAGCGAAGGCCTGGCCAGCCTCACCCCGCAGCAATTTCGCGTGC
This sequence comes from Lelliottia jeotgali, assembly GCF_977070485.1. Lineage (NCBI taxonomy): Bacteria > Pseudomonadati > Pseudomonadota > Gammaproteobacteria > Enterobacterales > Enterobacteriaceae > Lelliottia > Lelliottia jeotgali. Next base: position 13,397 of record NZ_CDRVFO010000009.1, on the reverse strand, counting down.
TGACCATGGTCTGTGAAGGCCTGCTGAACAAACAGATCGCCTATGAGCTGAATGTGTCGGAAGCGACCATCAAGGCCCATGTGACGGCGATCTTCCGAAAGCTGGGAGTGCGCACGCGAACTCAGGCGGCCTTGCTGCTGCAACAACTTGAATCGGTTGCGAGCAGCTAACTGCTTGCAGCTTCACGCTTTTTTGACTCGCTTTGGCCTAGTCTGCTGGCCTTTCATCGGTGAAGTGACGCACATGTCGCCATTCAAAGGCCAGACCGGCCTCAAACGTATCTTCAATGCCGCCGGCTATTCGCTGGACGGCCTGCGCGCTGCCTTCAAGGGCGAGGCTGCTTTCCGTCAACTGGTACTGCTCAATGTGCTGCTGATCCCGATTGCCTTCTGGCTGCCGGTAAGCCGAGCAGAACGGGCCATCATGATCGCTGTGTGCCTGCTCGGGCTGATCGTCGAACTGTTCAACTCGGCGGTGGAGGCGGCCATTGACCGCATCTCGCTGGAGCGCCATCCGCTTTCGAAAAACGCCAAAGACATGGGCAGCGCTGCGCAACTGGTGGCAATGACTATGGTGGCGTTGGTCTGGGGCGTTATCCTGCTCTAAGCGATCGGCGGCAGAACAATTTCGTCACTGCGGGTAAAGCCTGCGGTGAAGTTGCGGCACAACTCGAGAAACTCGCGCATGGCCGAGGTCTGGTATTTCTGTTTGTGCCAGATGAAGTAAAACTGGCGCATCAGGTCCAGCTCCGGGGTTTCGACCGGCACCAGGCTGCCACGCCGGAAGGCATCGCGCAGGGCCAAGCGCGATATGCAGCCAATTCCCAGGCCCGATTCCACGGCACGCTTGATCGCCTCGGTGTGCTCCAGCTCCAGGCGAATGTTCAGGTTGGCGCGATGATGCCGCATGGCCTGATCGAATGTCAGGCGGGTGCCGGAGCCTTGTTCGCGAAGAATCCAGGCTTCCTGGGACAGGCTTTCGATATCTGCGCGGCCCACCTTGGCCAGCGGGTGTTGCGGCGCGCAGAACACCACCAGCTCATCCTCAACCCAAGGCTGTACCTCCAGGTCCGGATGGTTGCAGTCGCCTTCGATCAGACCCAGATCAATTTCGTATTGTGCAACCTGGTGCACGATATGGGCTGTGTTCTGCACGTGCAGCTTGACTTGGCTTTCCGGGTGTACCTGCATGAAGCTGCCGATCAGCAAGGTAGCCAGGTAGTTGCCAATGGTCAGTGTGGCGCCGACTGCCAGTGAGCCAAAACCGGACTTGCCGTTGAGCAGGTCTTCGATCTCCTTGGCCTGGTCGAGCAGCGCAACCGCTTGCGGCAGCAGCTGATGCCCCAAGGCGTTGAGGGCCAGGCGTTTACCTGCGCGGTCGAACAACTGGCAGCTCGATTGCCGCTCCAGTTCAGTGATGGACGTGCTGGCAGCCGACTGCGACAGGGCCAGCACACTGGCGGCTCGAGAGACGCTTTGATGCTGGGCCACGGCGACGAATACCTGTAGCTGACGAAGTGTGAATCGCATATCTATATAACCGATAACACATATCTTGATAATTCAGTTAACAGATATTGTCGCTGCCCCTAAACTATCGCGCAACTGTGCGCTGTGCGCGCTGCGTTTTCTTCAGGAGCCCCATCGATGAGCAACATGAACCACGAACGTGTCCTCAGTGTGCATCACTGGAACGACACTCTGTTCAGCTTCAAGTGCACCCGCGACCCGGGCCTGCGCTTCGAGAACGGTCAGTTCGTGATGATCGGCCTGCAGCAGGACAGCGGCCGTCCGCTCATGCGCGCCTACTCCATCGCTTCGCCCAACTGGGAAGAGCATCTGGAATTCTTCAGTATCAAGGTGCCGGACGGCCCGCTGACCTCCCAGCTGCAGCACCTGAAGGAAGGCGACGAGATCATTATCAGCAAGAAGCCTACCGGTACGCTGGTCCTCGACGACCTGAACCCGGGTAAGCACCTGTACCTGCTGAGCACCGGCACTGGCCTGGCGCCGTTCATGAGCGTCATTCAGGACCCGGAAACCTACGAGCGCTTCGAGAAAGTGATCCTGGTGCACGGTGTGCGCTACGTGAACGAAGTGGCGTATCGCGAGTTCATCACCGAACACCTGCCACAGAACGAGTTCTTCGGTGAGGCGGTGCGTGACAAGCTGATCTACTACCCGACCGTTACTCGCGAGCCGTTTGAGAACCAGGGCCGTCTGACCGACCTGATGCGCAGCGGCAAGCTGTTCAGCGACATCGGCCTGCCACCGATCAACCCGCAGGACGACCGCGCCATGATCTGTGGTAGCCCGAGCATGCTCGACGAGACCAGCGAAGTCCTCGACAGCTTCGGCCTGAAGATCTCCCCGCGCATGCGTGAGCCGGGTGACTACCTGATCGAGCGTGCCTTCGTCGAGAAGTAATCGACCGGGCAATGAAAGCGCAGGCTTGGCCTGATGCCAGTCAGTTAAGCATTTTGGGGCCGCTTTGCGGCCCATCGCCGGCAAGCCAGCTCCTACCGGGACCGCGCGGTTCTTGATGCCTTTGCTGTACCTGTGGGAGCCGGCTTGCCGGCGATGGGCTGCGTAGCAGCCCTGATAACGCTAACTGACTGGCATTAAGGTAAGGCCTGCGTTTTTCATGCCTGTGCGACTGAGGTTGCCAGTGCTTTCAGGTTTCCGGCACGACCTCGAGCACCCGAATTACATCCGGCTGTGGGTAGTGCCATCTGACCTGCACATCCCAGAACTTCACCCCATACACCCGTTCCGGCGGCGGCACCTGGTAGGCCGGTCGCGGGTCCTGTGCCAGGCACTGCTCAATAAGCTCCACCAGTGGTTCGCCCAGGCGCAGGGCATGTTCGCGGGCCTGGGGCAGGGCGCTATCGCCCCAGTGCACGGCAATCGCGGCAGGCGCATCGCTGGCCATCAGGTTGCTCGCCCTGGCGATGCTGTCGGCATAGGGAACATACGGCTTGATATCCAGCACCGGCGTGCCATCGAGCAGATCGATGCCGGACAGCAGTAGCCGCCCCGGCTCCACACCCTCCAGGCGTACTACTGACTGGCCGATGCCATTGGGCCGATGGGTTGCTCGCGTGGCGAATACGCCCATGCTTTTGTTGCCGCCCAAGCGTGGTGGGCGCACTTTAAGGCGTGGCTTGTCTTCCAGGGCCTGATGGAACAGGAACAAAAGCCATACATGGCTGACCTGCTCCAGGCCCGCCACGGCCTCGCCCTGGTCGAACGGCGGCAGCAACTCCAGTACCCCGCGTGCAGCTGGCGCCAGCTGTGGCTGCCGCGGTATGGCGAACTTCTCCTTGAAGCAGGAGCGTACGATGCCGACAGGCGAAACCGTATGTTGCATCGCGAGTCAGCCGCGCTCGCGCAGGGCCAGGCCCTTGAGGAAGTTGCGCAGCAACTGGTCGCCGCAAGGGCGATAGTTGTCATGGCCCACTTTGCGGAACAACGCGCTGAGTTCGGGCTTGGAAACCGGGAAATCGACCGACTTGAGGATCACATGCAGGTCGTCTTCCTTGAGCTCAAAGGCTACGCGCAGCTTCTTGAGGATGGTGTTGTTGGTCACCGGCAGTTCTACAGGCTGTGGCGGACGGCTATCGTCCTTGCCGCGGCGATGGAAGACCAGGCCGTCGAGAAAGTGCGCCATGACCCGTTCGGGGCAGCGCACAAAACCGGGCTCGTCCTCTTTCTTCAGGTAGGTGGCGAGCACCACCGGATTAACCTCCAGGCCCGAGAGCGCGATGATCTCGGCCATCTTGGCGTCGTTCACCTTGAGCATGTAGCGCAGGCTGCGCAGTACATCGTTGTGGTTCATTGCTGCAAAATCCTGTTCAGATGCCACGCCTGGGCGTGGCGCATCGCTTAGAAACGTTCAGTGCCGGCCAGGTAACGCCAGTTGCCCACAGGCAGCTTGCCCATGGATACACCGCCCAGGCGAATACGGCGCATGCTGAGTATTTCCAGGCGCAGGTAGGCGCAGATCTCGGAGATCTGACCGGGTTGTGGGTTCTTCAGGGCCAGGCGCAGATGGGTCTCGTTCTGCCAGCTGGCCTTGGCCTTGGGTAGTTCCCGATCATTGCGCGTCGCACCGCGCGCCAGGCGCTCCAGCGCCTGTGGCGTGGTCTCGCCGCGCACTTCAATGATGTATTCTTGTTCCAGGCGACGCAGGTCGGCCTCGATCTTGCGGGTAACACGCCAATCCTGAGTGAACACCTGCAGGCCACTGGCACCGCGCTCCAAGGGCGCCGAGCAGGTCAGCCGGGTGAAGTGCCCGTGCAAAGCCCGCACGCCTTCGCGATGTGCTTCGCTGAGGCTGGCCATGTTCATGCTGGCTCGGGCCGTATCGATATCGACACCCGCAGGCTGGTTGAGCAGCAGGGTAACCGGGTCAAGCGCCTCGGCATTGGCGCCCGGCAACAGCTCGACAGCCTGGTGCTCGACCTTGAACTGAGGCTGCTCGACTACAACGCCATCGACCGTGACCCAGCCTCCTTCGATATACAGCTCTGCCTCTCGGCGTGAGCAGCCGAGCTGCTCGATTAGGCGTTTGGACAGGCGGACGGGTTCGGACATGGCGGGCAATTCGCAAGGCAGGGAAAGTCTTACATTGTACCTGCCCATTCGCTGTTGATGACGGGAATCTGTGCCAAACCCGCCATTTCGGAAGTATTGCACGGCATCCTGCGACAAAGTCCTAGGACGCTGTACGAATCAGCTTCATATGAAGCAATGGATAGGGCTGTCCCAAGCCGTCTGTTTCCGAGCGACCGGTCACTTCGAAGCCCTCGTGCAGGTAGAAGCCCAATGCTTGGGGGTTCTGTTCGTTGACGTCCAGGCATTGGGCGTTCAGTTCGCTGATGGCATAGCGTAGCAGGCGCTTGCCCACGCCTCGGCCACGGTATTGGGGTGCTACGAACAGCATGTCCATACGCCCATTGGCGACACCGGCAAAGCCGCAGATGCGCTGGCGGTCCTTGCAGCAGACCAGCATGACGGCGTCCAGGTACTTGCGTAGCACATGATCGCGCAGCAGCAGGATATAAGCGTCTGGCAGAAAGTCGTGGGTCGCGCGCACCGAGTCTTCCCAGACCTGAACCAGTTCCGGGTAATCACAAAGGTGGGGTGTTTGCAGCGTCAATGCCGAATGCATGCCGGTGTTCCTCGGTGGTCATTGAGGAAACCATAGATGCAAAAAGCCCCGCCAGTGGGGCGGGGCTCCTTCTAAGTGCGCAGCCTCAAACAGGCTCGGCCCACATGTCATACTCGTCGGCATCGACCACCCGGCAACGGACCTTGTCGCCCGGCTTGAAGCCATGGTCGCCATCGATGAACACGCTGCCATCGATCTCAGGTGCATCGAAGAAGCTGCGGCCAACCGAGCCTTGCTCTTCGACTTCGTCGATCAGCACTTCGATTTCCTTGCCAATACGCAATTGCAGGCGTGCGCTGCTGATGGCCTGCTGGTGGGCCATGAAGCGGTCCCAGCGCTCCTGCTTGACGTCATCAGGCACTTCTTCCAGGCCCAGGTCGTTGGCAGGCGCGCCTTCGACTGGCGAGTACTGGAAGCAGCCGACGCGGTCGAGCTGGGCTTCGGTCAGCCAATCCAGCAGGTACTGGAAGTCTTCTTCGGTCTCGCCAGGGAAGCCGACGATGAAGGTCGAGCGGATCACCAGTTCCGGGCACTGCTCGCGCCAGTTCTTGATGCGCGCCAGGGTGCGGTCTTCGAAGGCAGGGCGCTTCATCGACTTTAGCACTTTCGGGCTGGCGTGCTGGAATGGAATATCCAGGTACGGCAGGATCTTGCCGGCGGCCATCAGCGGGATCACGTCGTCCACGTTCGGGTACGGATAGACGTAGTGCAGCCGCACCCAGGCGCCCAGGCTACTCAGCGCTTCGCACAGCTCGAGCATGCGGGTCTTGACCGGGCGGCCGTTCCAGAAATCGGTCTTGTACTTGACGTCGACGCCGTAGGCGCTGGTGTCCTGGGAGATCACCAGGATTTCCTTGACGCCGGCCTTGACCAGGCGTTCGGCTTCGCTCAGCACTTCGCCGACCGGGCGGCTGACCAGCTTGCCGCGCATCGACGGGATGATGCAGAAGCTGCAGCTATGGTTGCAGCCTTCGGAGATCTTCAGGTAGGCGTAGTGGCGCGGGGTCAGTTTGATGCCCTGCGGTGGCACCAGGTCGATCAGCGGGTTGTGGTCCTGGCGTGGCGGTACCACTTCGTGCACGGCGTTGACTACCTGCTCGTACTGCTGCGGGCCAGTGACCGACAGCACGCTCGGGTGCACGTCACGGATGCTGCCTTCCTCGACACCCATGCAGCCGGTGACGATGACCTTGCCATTTTCCTTGATCGCTTCGCCGATCACTTCAAGCGACTCGGCCTTGGCACTGTCGATGAAGCCGCAGGTGTTGACCACCACCACGTCGGCATCCTCGTAGGTGGGCACGACTTCATAACCTTCCATACGCAACTGGGTCAGAATGCGCTCGGAATCTACCAGGGCTTTTGGGCAACCCAGGCTGACGAACCCTACCTTGGGGGTGGCGGGAGTGGTGGACATGACTAACCTCGGTATTGAATACAGGTCGCCCGGCCGGAAACGGCGGCGATCCTGACGGACGCTTCTGGGCGCCTCTGATCAAAAAGTGCGCAATTCTAGCGAGCGCAAGGTCGCTTGACCAGCACAAATGCGACGAACGCTGCGCTATGCTTCGCGCCGTTGCGTCGGGGCATGTGCGATCCCCTGGCGCGGGGCAGAATTCTACCGGTCTAGATGGCCGTTTGCGGGAGTGGTCGATGGTTCAGGCAAGCAGTCACGCCGAGGGTGGTCAGGGGGCGACGCGGTCGCTGAGCTTGTTGGTGGCAGCTGTTGGGGTTGTCTACGGCGATATCGGTACCAGCCCGTTGTATACCCTCAAGGAAGTCTTCACCGGCGGTTATGGGGTGCCGGTCAATCATGATGGTGTGCTGGGGATCCTGTCGCTGATCCTCTGGTCGCTGCTGTGGGTGGTGTCGTTCAAGTACGTGATGTTCATCCTGCGCGCCGACAACCAGGGTGAGGGCGGTACCATGGCCCTGACCGCGCTGGCGCGGCGGGCCACGGCGGCCTACCCGCGCCTGCGCACGCTGATGGTCATCTGTGGCCTGATCGGCGCCTCGCTGTTCTACGGCGACAGCATGATCACCCCGGCGGTGTCGGTGCTGTCGGCAGTAGAGGGCATGGGCCTGGCATTCGACGGTATTGACCATTGGGTGGTGCCGATTTCGCTGGTGGTGCTGGTGGCGCTGTTCCTGGTGCAGAAACATGGCACCGAGAAAATCGGCAAGCTGTTCGGCCCGATCATGGTCACCTGGTTCGTGGTGCTGGCGGCGCTTGGGGTGCATGGTATCTCGCAGAGCCCAGAGGTGCTCAAGGCGTTCAACCCGGGCTGGGCGGTGAACTTCTTCATCGTGCACCCGGGTATGGGCGTGGCCATTCTTGGTGCTGTGGTGCTGGCCCTGACCGGTGCCGAGGCGCTGTACGCCGACATGGGCCATTTCGGTCGCAAGCCGATTGCCCGTGCCTGGTTCGCCCTGGTGCTGCCGGCATTGGTGCTCAACTATTTCGGCCAGGGCGCGATACTGCTGCAAAACCCTGACGCTGCGCGCAACCCGTTCTACCTGCTGGCGCCAGGCTGGGCGTTGCTGCCGCTGGTGGGGCTGGCGACCATGGCTACGGTAATTGCTTCGCAGGCGGTGATCTCGGGTGCTTTCTCCCTGACCCGCCAGGCTATCCAGCTGGGTTATATCCCGCGTATGCATATCCAGCACACCTCCAGCGACGAGCAGGGGCAGATCTACATCGCAGCGGTGAACTGGACGCTGATGGTGGGCGTGGTGCTGCTGGTGATCGGTTTCGAATCATCCGGTGCGCTGGCGGCCGCTTACGGCGTGGCGGTGACCGGCACGATGCTGATGACCACCATCCTGGTGTCAGCGGTGATGCTGTTGTTGTGGAAGTGGCCGCCGGTGCTGGCGGTACCGATTCTGATTGGTTTCCTGCTGGTCGACGGTCTGTTCTTCGCCGCCAACGTGCCGAAGATTGTCCAGGGCGGCGCCTTTCCGGTACTGGCCGGGGGTGTGCTGTTCCTGCTGATGAGCACCTGGAAGCGCGGCAAGCAGATTCTGGTCGAGCGAATTGATGAGGGCGGGCTGCCGCTGCCGGTTTTCATCAGCAGCATTCGCATACAGCCACCGCACCGCGTCGAAGGGACCGCCGTGTTCCTCACTGCACGGCCGGATGCGGTGCCGCATGCGCTGTTGCACAACATGTTGCATAACCAGGTGCTGCACAGCCAGGTGGTGCTGCTGACGGTTGTGAGTGAAGACCGGCCACGGGTGCCCGAGCAGGAGCGCTTTGAGGTGGAGGCCTATGGTGATGGCTTCTTCCGGGTGCTGTTGCACTTCGGTTTCATGGATGAGCCGGATGTGCCGGCGGCACTGAAGCTATGCCATCTGGACGGCCTGGACTTCAGCCCGATGCGTACGACTTATTTCCTAAGCCGCGAAACGGTGATCGCGTCGCGTCTTGAGGGGATGTCGCGCTGGCGGGGCAACCTGTTTGCGTTTCTGCTCAAGAATGCCAACGGTAACCTGCGTTTCTTCAACCTGCCGCTCAACCGGGTGATCGAGCTGGGTACACAGGTCGAGATCTGATTGAGGCGAGGGGCCGCAATGCGGCCCCTCGCTACGCCTCAGTTCTCTTCTGCCACGCTGGACTTGCCCTGGCGTATTTCAATTTCATCGATCAAGCGCTTGGCCAGCGCCGGATAGTTCTCGTCGAAGTGATGCCCGCCGGGCAGCTTAATGCGCTCGCCCACTGCAGTCTTGTCGGTGCAACCGCTTTCGTCGGCCTCTTCCACACCATATATGCATACCACTTTGGGCGCCGGCAGTTTGGCCATCTCCGGCCCGGTAGGCGCCTCCTGACCTTCCTTGCCCAACCAGCCCTCGACCTCGATCTCAAAGCTGCCACTGCGGGCGAAGGCCAGCAGCATCACCGCATCGATACGTTGCTGGTCCTCGGCAGGCAGGCGGTTGTAGATCGCTGGCAGCACGTCGGCGCCGAACGAATAGCCGGTCAGCACAAAGCGCTTGGTACCCCATTTCTGATGATAGTGCTGCATCAGTTCCGACAGGTCGGTAGCGCTTTGCTCGGGTGTCTTGTGCTGCCAGTAGTAACGCAGGGTGTCTATGCCGACCACCGGGTAACCAAGCTTGGCCATTTCACTGGCCACATCGCGGTCCAGGTCGCGCCAGCCACCATCGCCTGAGAGGAACAGGGTAACGGTGTCGGTGGTTTGCCCGGCAGGCACTTCCACTACCGGGATTGCCAGCGCGTTGCCATCGCGGCCCACCAGGGCCTGGGTCAGCTGCGCCTTGAGTACTTGTGGCAGGTGGATGTCGTAGTCGCTGATGCTGGTGTCGGCATTGCGCTGGTCGCGCACGAAAGCGGCGCTGGCGTCATCCGGGTTGTCGTTCCAGGCGACGCTCCAGTGACCATGAGGGGCGGACTTGGGCAAGGCTGCAGCGCAGCCGGGCTGCTCCATGTTGAAATCGACGGAGATGGCGCGGGCGTTGTCGTCATTCTGTGTGGCCAGCCAACGCCAGGCCTGGGTTGCACCAGGGCCGATACCGGCCACCAGGGTCGGTTTTTCGGCCAGCAGGGTCATGGCCTTATCCATCGATTGCTGGTGGTTACTGCAGTCCCCCGGCGGCAGGATGACTTGCACCAGCTGGGCCTCACCGGCCTGGCTCAAGTCAAGCAACTGTTTGTCGGTCAGCGCCTGGTTCTGGGGCACGCCGATGGCCACCCAGGCTTTGGCATGAACGCCCGGGATGACGCGGGTGATGCGGGTGTCATTGACGGTCAGTTGCTCAAGACGCGCCTCTGGGGCCGGTCGGGTCCACCACCAGAAGGCAGTGGCCCCAGCCAATGCGGCCAGGAGCAGGGGTATCAGTAGGGACAGCCAGTAGCGTCGGATCATCAACGTTTCACCAATCCAGTCAGGCCGCCCGCAATCAGGGCGGCAGTGTCGGCCAGTGCCACCAGCGGGTCGAGCCCGGCCGGCACAGCCATGTAGCGGGGTTCCCAGTCCGGTTGGAACTTGTCCTTGAAGCGGCGTAGCCCTTGGAAGTTGTAAAGCTGTTCACCGCGACGGAACACCATCGAGCCCAGGCGCTGGGCCAAGGGGGCGCCGCGCCGTGGCTGCAAGCCGGAAAGCGGTACCATGCCCAGGCTGAAACGGCCGTACCCATGGCTTTTGTAGTGCAGGATCAGGCCGATCATCATGAATTCCATGGTCAGCTTCGGCGCCTGGGGGTGGGCACGCATCAGATCGAGGCTGGCCAGTTCGTTGCTGTGAGTTTCAAGCAGGTTGGCAAACGCCACCGGCCGGCCCTGGTAGCGAACCAGGGCGATGCGAAAATGCTGCAGGTACTCAGGGCTGAAGCGCCCCAGCGAGAAGCCTTTTTCGCGCACGTTCTTGCCGCCGAGCCAGGCATCCGAGATTTCCTTGAGCTCAACCATGGGGGCCTGGCCGGGTTCATGTATCTCCAGGCTCAGGCCATCGCGGCCGCCGCGGTTCCAGGTGTAGCGCAGGTCTTTCATTTCCTTGCCTTTGGCTTCGATGTCGAAGCGGCGCAAGTCGACTCGGGCTTCTTCGCCGAGCTTGAGTGCGGTCAGGCCGATGTCCATGTAGAACGGCAGATTCTCCGCACGCACCTGGTAGAACACCGGGCGGGCGTGGTGCAGGTCGCACAGATCGCGGAATTGCCAGATCATCTCGGCACGTTCCTGGGCCGGGCCGATCGGGTCGTACAGGGCCACCAGGCTGCGGCCCCGGCGCGCGTACATCAAAAAGGCGTTGCCATTGGGGTGAAACAGCAGGGCCTTGTCACCGGTCAGCGCCAGGCCGCCGTCAGGTTGGTCGCCAGCCTGCAGGATGCGGTTGGCGCGCTGTATCTCCTCGTCGTCTGGCAGGTGGATGACTGGCCGGGCAGTGCGCAGCAGCCAGGTCAGGGCCACGACCAGCAACAGTACCGCGCTGCCCATGGCGGCGCGCAGGCCGCGTGGGGCATCGGCGTCAAGCGTGAACTGCCACCACAGCTGATGGCTGTAGGGCACATCCTGGTAGGCAAACAGCAGTAGCCACACCGAAGCACCGACCACGCAAGCACTCGCTGCCAGGTACACCGGGGAAAACGGCAGTTCCAGCAGCCTGCTTGGGCGGTAGAACGAACGGCGGAACAACGCGAGCAGGGCAGCGGTGAAGGTCAGCAGGCTGGCCTCTTCCCAGTCGAAGCCCTTGAGCAGCGACAGCAGTGCGCCAACCAGGAGCAGTACGGTAGTCAGTAGCCAGGCGGCAGACAGGCGTCGGCGCAAGCCCTGGGCCAGCAAAAGGCACAGCACGCCAATCAGGCTGGCACCGAAGTGCGAGGCATCGATGAGGCGGTGCGGCACCAGAAAGCCCATGTGTTCCAGGCGGATGTCGATTTCCGGTGTGGCGCCGGAGAACAACAGCACCACACCGGAGAGAAACACGAGGATCGCCAGCACCGGTGCAGCCAGCCCGGAGGCGGCCTTGAGCGCCTGCTGCGCAAACAGCAGGCGCCTGGCTTCGTTGGCCAGCAGCAGCGCACAGGCCACCAGCAAAGGCAGTACTACATAGATCAAGCGGTACAGCAGCAGTGCGGCGGCCAGTGGCGCGGCGCCGAGCTGATTGGCGAAGGCTGCGAGCAGAATTGCCTCGAACACCCCGATGCCGCCAGGCACATGGCTAAGTACACCGCCAGCCAGGGCCAGCAGATAGACGAGGACGAACGCGCCGAACGGAGGGGCTTCTGGGAGCAGCAGGTAAAGGACGGTCGCGGCGGCGGCTACATCCAGCGCGGTGATTACCAGTTGCAGTGCTGCCAGGCGTGCGCCAGGCAGGCGCAGCGTCCGGCGCCCCAGTTGCACCAGCAGGCTGTCTGGTAGCGGCTGCTCTGCCAGGCGTCGGCGATACAGGCCAGTCACCAGGACGGCGGTCAGTGCAAGCACGCCCATAGCGACTGTGGCCAGTACAGGGGTGGGCAGGTGCAGGGCGGTAGCCGCAGCTGGCAAGTTGCTCAACGTGGCCAGTGCCGCCAGAGGGGGCAGGGCGCAGCCCAAAGAAAGGCTGGCGAACACTGTCATGCGCGCGACTTCGACAGCGCCCAGGCCTTCTCGAGCATACAGGCGATAGCGCACCGAACCGCCCGAGAGCATCGACAAGCCAATAGCGTTACCAATGGCAAATGCGCTGAAACCGCCTAACAGAAGCGTACGCCTAGGCAACTTCACGGCGGCATAACGGCAGGCAGACCATTCATATCCAAGCAGGATCACGAACCCGATAACCGCAGCGAGTAGCGCGCCGGCCAGCGAGTGGATGGGCACGCTTAGCATCGCATCGTGCAGAGCATGGATATCCAGTTCACTGAGCAAGTGGCGGCAGGCTATCAGTGCCATTGCGAACAGCGCCAAGGTAACTGCCAGGGTGATGGGCTGGCGACAGCGGCTCACCCGCTCCAGCCACGGCAAGCGCTGGGCAGCCGTGGGCAGGGTTGAGGCTATGGGTGCCTGGTGTACTGGGTTACGGTCGGTCATGAGTTACCCCGGGCAAGCAGCGCGAGGTAGGGGGAGGGTGCGGCCAAGTGAAAGTCCCTATGGAAACGTATCCAGATATTACTCCGGGCAACGTGACTTTCAGTCCTTTGGCAGGGTTAAAGATAGTTCATCCAGAATGCGGCCTCACAAGGCCGGGGCTTGGCTGAATGAATCCAGATTTTCAGGCGGGGAAAAACAACAAACCCCGCGCTGCTGTTACACAGGCGGGGTTTGTTCTGACGAATATGGTTGCGGGAGCCGGATTTGAACCGACGACCTTCGGGTTATGAGCCCGACGAGCTACCAGACTGCTCCATCCCGCGTCAGAGGTGCGCATTTTACAGCTTTGAAGAGGGTGGTCAAGCATTTCTTTGATTGACCAGTAATTAACGCGTTGCCTGCTTTTCGAGGGCAAAAGAAAAAGGCCACTGCGTTAACAGTGGCCTTTTCTCGAATCTGGTTGCGGGAGCCGGATTTGAACCGACGACCTTCGGGTTATGAGCCCGACGAGCTACCAGGCTGCTCCATCCCGCGCCTGTGGAAACGAATTCTACAGTGAAAGCGCGGAGTGTCAAGCGTTACTTATTGATTTTATTGAGTTTTAAATCGCTGATTATTTTTTAGGCAAAAGAAAAAGGCCACTGCGTTAACAGTGGCCTTTTCTCGAATCTGGTTGCGGGAGCCGGATTTGAACCGACGA